>JAAUOI010000159.1 GCA_012036375.1 Allobrachymonas sp.
GCCAAGTGGTGCTCACCTATGACATGCCGCTGGGCGAGATCGTGCTGGACTTTTTGACAAGCTCAAATCGGTGAGCCGAGGCTATGCCTCGATGGACTACGAGTTCAAGGAATATCGGGCGAGCGATGTGGTCAAGGTGGATATGCTGCTCAATTCAGATAGGGTTGATGCGCTGTCCATCATCGTGCACCGCACACAGGCCACGTATCGCGGCAGAGCCGTCGCTGCCAAAATGCGCGAGATCATCAGCCGCCAAATGTATGACGTGATCATTCAAGCGGCCATTGGCGGCAACATCATTGCGCGTGAGACAATCAAAGCCTTGCGTAAAAACGTGCTCGCCAAATGCTACGGCGGCGACATCACGCGCAAGAAAAAACTCTTGGAAAAGCAGAAAGCGGGTAAAAACGCATGAAGCAAATTGGCACGGTGGAAGTGCCGCAAGAGGCGTTTTTGGCTATTTTGCAGGTGGAAGATTAATGTCTGAGAAGTTATTGAAGCTCATGCCAGCTGCCACGACCGTGGTTCTTGGCGCATTTGTGGCGTACTGCGCAGCTTGGTATTTCAATGCGGTGCAAAGTAATTTCTCTTTGATCTTGTTCATCGCCACGGTGATCACGGGCGTGTACTGGCTGCTAGAGCGATTTGTTTTCTTGCCCGGTCGCGCCCAAGCTGCGGCGGCTATTGAAAACGAGGCTATTGCGCGTCAAGCCGAGTTGGCCAAAATGGGCATCAGCAAAACGGAGACCCATCATCAGGAAATGGTGGCATCGAAAGATGCGGTCTTGCAGCAGCCGTGGTGGCTGGATTGGACGGCTGGGCTGTTCCCTGTGATCTGCATTGTGTTTTTGCTGCGCTCATTTTTGTTTGAGCCGTTCAAAATTCCCACGGGCTCGATGATCCCGACGCTGCATGTGGGCGATTTGATCTTGGTGAACAAATACACCTATGGTGTGCGCTTGCCGGTCATCAACAAGAAAATTGTGGCCTTGAATGATCCTGCGCGGGGTGATGTGATGGTGTTTCGATACCCGCCAGACCCCAATGTGGATTACATCAAGCGCGTGATCGGTGTGCCGGGCGATGAGGTGAGCTATTTGAACAAAGAGCTGCGTGTGAACGGTCAACTCGTTAAGCGCGATAAGTTGCCTGACTTTTTTGATGAAACCCAAACGAGCTACATACCGCAGTTTGAGGAATTTTTGCCTGGCATGCAAAAGCCGCACAAACTATTGATTTACCCCAATGCCAGCATTGGTAATTCGCCAATGATGAAGTTTCCGCATTTTGACAACTGCAACTACAGTCTTGAAGGCATCAGCTGCAAAGTGCCTGCCGGGCACTACTTCATGATGGGTGACAATCGCGATAATTCACAAGATTCGCGCTATTGGGGTTTTGTGCCCGAGCAAAACATTGTGGGCAAAGCCTTTTTTGTTTGGATGAATTTTGGTAATCTACGCAGAATTGGTTCTTTTGATTGATGTGCAACCCCTGCGCAGGCAGGAAACAACTGGAAGTGAATGATGAAACTCAAACAACGCGGAATTTCTCTGATTGGCCTGCTGTTCGTGGGCATCGTGTTAGCGTTTACTGGTGTGATCGGGGCTCAGGTGTTCCCGACTTTTATTGAGTACCAAGCGATCATCAAAGCCGCCAAGAAAGCAGCGGCAGACAGCTCGACGGTGGCTGAGGTGCGCAATAATTTTGACAAAGCGCAGGCGATTGATGATTTCAAAGCCATTGCAGGCAAAGATTTAGAAGTGAGCAAAAACGGCGACAAAATCGTGGCCAGCTTTGCCTACACCAAAGAGATTCACTTGGGCGGCCCCGCCTATCTGTTGCTCAAGTACGCGGGCTCCAGCAACTGATGACGGGGGCATTGCTTGCGGCGTTTGCGCTGATTGTGGGCGGCTCGAATGTCTGATTCCATGCTGGCTTTGCAGAGCCGTTTGCTGTATGAATTTGCTAAACCTGCGCTGTTGCAGCAGGCGTTGACACACCGCAGCTACAGTGCCGATCACAATGAGCGCCTTGAATTCTTGGGCGACTCGGTGCTCAATTGCGCCGTCTCGGGACTGTTGTTTCAGGCGCTGGGCAGTTTGCATGAAGGCGAGCTGTCGCGTGTGCGCGCTAATTTGGTCAAGCAAGACACCTTGCATGGAATTGCGCAAGAGCTGCATTTAGGCAGTTTGATTCGGTTGGGCGAAGGCGAGTTGCGCTCGGGCGGTGCCAAGCGCCCGTCCATCTTGGCGGATGCACTTGAAGCGGTGATCGGGGCGGTGTATTTGGATGCGGGTTTTGACCAAGCAGCGGCTTTGGTGCATCGTTTGTATGACAAGGTGCAGATCAATCCCGAGATGCCCGCTGCTGGCAAAGATGCCAAAACCGAGTTGCAAGAGTGGCTACAGGGGCGCAAAATGAAACTGCCGCAGTATGAAGTGATGAGCATTACCGGGGCGGCGCATCGGCAAACTTTTGAGGTGCAATGCGCCATTGGCGAGCTGTCCCTCGAAGTGCGCGGCTTTGGCAGCTCACGTCGCGCAGCCGAACAAGAGGCGGCGGGCGTGATGCTCAAGCAACTCAAAATACCCGTTTCATAACTCCTATTTCGATAGCACTCCACGCAGATTTTATGCCGGCTACCACCCCAAAAAGCTCTCAAAACAGCCCCTCTCCTCCTGCGAACGCCAGCTCAGATGACTTGCTCGATGCATTCTTCCAAGCGCCGAGCCAAGCGGCCACGGCAGACGAGCCTGTGGGCACACCACGCTGCGGCTTGATCGCCATTGTGGGCAAACCCAATGTCGGCAAAAGCACGCTGCTCAATGCGCTGGTGGGTCAAAAAGTCAGCATCACGTCGCGCAAAGCGCAAACCACGCGGCATCGGATTTTGGGCATTCGCACCCAAGGCGCAGCGCAATTCGTGTTTGCTGATACGCCCGGCTTCCAAACGCGCCACGGCACGGCACTCAATCGGTCGCTCAATAAAACCGTCACAGGCGCAGTCAGTGGTGTGGATTTGATTTTGCTGGTTGTCGAGGCGGGGCGTTTGTCGGGCGCGGATGCCAAGGTGCTCTCGCTTTTGGGCAAGCAGGCCAAGGGCGTGCCCGTGGTGTTGGTGGCCAACAAACTCGATACTGTCAACCGCCGCGCTGAGATCGCGCCTTGGCTTCAAGAAGTGCATGCCAAGGGAATGGGTGCGATCAAAGTTCAAGCCGATGAGGTATCCGCTTTGGCTGAGGTGGATAACGAGCAAACCGATTTGGGTGCAGCGGCGCTAGAAGCCGTCAACACCATCCAGTTTGCCGAAATCATCCCCATGAGCGCCAAGCAGAAAAAAGACATTGAGCGACTGCTTGTCATCTGCGAAAAATACCTGCCCGAGCAGCCTTGGATTTACCCCGCCGATGACGTCACGGATAAATCCGAGCGCTTCATGGCGGGTGAGGTGGTGCGGGAGAAGCTCTTTCGCTTTACTGGAGATGAACTGCCCTACACCAGCACGGTGGTAATTGACCAATTCAAGGAAGAGCCGGGTAAAACGGCTGGGAGATTCGTCAAAATCGCCGCCACCATCATCGTCGAGCGCGATTCCCACAAAGCGATGGTCATCGGCGCAGGCGGTGAGGGCTTGAAGCGCATGGGCACAGAAGCTCGCCAAGAGCTGGAGCGCCTGATGGATGCGAAAGTATTTTTGCAGCTGTGGGTCAAGGTGCAAGGCGGCTGGGCAGACAACGCCGAGCGCGTTAAGAGCTTTGGTTACGAATAAAACAGCACGCTGCATGCTATGAATAAAATAGCACGCCGCGCATATTCCATGCCGGCTAGAGACTGATTTAGCTTAAAAATAGAGCTTCACAGCTTGGCCAAACGCGCCAAAGCCAATTGCAGCGTTTCATCTTTTTCGCAAAGCAAAAGCGCACTACGCGCTGGTCGAAACCGCTGCCGTAAAACGCGGACAGAGTAATCGCTGCCACGCCGATCTCACTTGTGAGCCATTGGCAAAAATCTGCTTCACTCAAATCACTCACTTCGCTGATGTCCACACACTGAAAGTAGCTGCCCTGCGTGTGCAAGGGCTTCAGGCGCGTTTTGCGCAGACCGTCCAAAAACAAATCGCGCTTGCGTTGATAGAACGCAGGCAGTTCCAAATAAGGGGCAGGCTGGCTCATGTAAGCGGCCAGTGCATGCTGCACCGGCGTGTTCACGGTGAACACGTTGAATTGATGCACTTTGCGAAACTCTGCGCTGAGGCTCGCAGGCGCTGCCACGTAGCCGACTTTCCAGCCCGTGACGTGATAGGTCTTGCCAAAGCTGCTCACGATAAAGGCACGCGCTGCCAGGCCAGCAAAGCGAGCGGCGCTCTGGTGCTGTTGGCCGTCAAACACCATGTGCTCATACACTTCATCGCTGATGAGCAAAATCTCGGTGGGCGCGAGGATGTCTTGCAATCTCAGCATCTCTGCTTCGCTCCAGACGGTGGCGCTGGGATTGTGCGGGCTGTTGATCAGAATGGCGCGGGTGCGTGGCGTGATCGCCGCGCTGATCTTGTCGAAATCCGGGCGAAACGTGTGTGGCGTGAGCGGCACTCTGACAGGAGTGCCGCCTGCCAGCTCAATGTTGGGCACATAGCTGTCATAGCAAGGCTCTAAAACGATCACTTCATCGCCTGGCCGCACCACTGCCAAAACTGCCGTGATGATACCCTGCGTCGCGCCGGCTGTGATGGTGATTTCATCATTTGCTGAGTATTGGCGTGCGTGGAGCGCTTCTATCTTGGTAGCAATTGCGTTGCGCAAAACAGGTAGACCGGCCATCGGCGGATACTGATTGTGCCCCGCTTGCATGGCCTGCGTCACCGCATCCACGAGAGCCGGATCGCAGTGAAAATCAGGAAACCCTTGCCCCAAATTGACCGCAGCTTTCTCAGCGGCGAGCTGCGACATGACGGTGAAAATTGTCGTGCCGACGGCGGGGAGTTTGGTCTCAACTTTGGGAGTGCGTTCTAGGACTTGCATGATGTCGGATCAAAAGCTTCAAGAGAAGCTCAAAGAGAAAAATCGTCACTATACCCAGCCAACGCCTTGCTCACCAAATCGCGCGTGAGCCGAGGGGAAATCAGCTCGGTGAAGGTATAAATAAAGTTACGCAAATAGGCGCTGCGTTTGAAGGCGACTCTGGCGGTGTTTTTACCAAACAAATGACCTGCGGGTTTGACCACAAGATCTTTCTCCATCTCAGCATTCACCGCCATCTCGGCCACGATGCCTACGCCCAAGCCAGCTCGGACATAGGTTTTGATCACATCGGAGTCAATCGCTTCAATCGCCATGCGGGGTTCGAGCTTCTTGGCGGCAAAAGCGGCATCAATTTTCGTGCGGCCAGTGAACGTGGGGTGGTAGGTGACGAGCGGCTCTTTGGCCAAATCTTGCAGCGTGAGTTCACTGACCTTGGCCAGTTTGTGGTCTGCGGGCATCACCAGCATGTGCTGCCACTCATAGCAGGGCAAGGTGACCAGTTCAGCATAATCAGCCAAGCTCTCGGTCGCAATGCCGATTTCAGCCACTTCATCGATCAACATTTTGGCCACTTGATCGGGCGAGCCTTGATGCAGGCTGATGTTGACCTTGGGAAAGCTTTGGCGCAGCTTGGCAATTGGCGAAGGTAGTATGTAACGCGCTTGGGTGTGGGTCGAGGCGATGCTGAGTGTGCCGCTGTCTTGCAGGCTGTATTGCTCGCCGATGCGTTTTAAATTACCCACTTCGCGCAAGATGATGTCGATGCTTTTGAGCACTTGCGCACCCGGCTCGGTGATGCGTTTGAGGCGCTTGCCATGGCGTGCAAATACTTCGATGCCCAGCTCTTCTTCAAACTCGATGATGGCTTTGGAAACACCGGGCTGGCTCGTGTGCAGCGCTTTGGCGGCTTCGGTCAAATTCAAGTTGCGCCGCGCCGCTTCTTGCACGAAGCGAAATTGATGAAGGTTCATATCAAAATTTAGCTAAAGAAGGCATTTATTATGCCTCGATTGCATGATTTTGCTTGGATTGATCGCAGGCGTGTTGCCTGCTATGAGGTCATGTTGTCGCTGATTTGCTATGAATTAAATAGCACTCCGCGCATATTTTATGCCGGCTAGAGCCATAAAAGGCTTAAAAAACCGCCTTTCAAGGCTTGGTGGTTTCGGGGCTTGTACCAGGCAAGATTGCGCCTTGATGGGCGATATGCGGCGCGACAGCAATTTTTTTGCCCGCTGCAGGCGCGGGCGGCGCGGATTGCGCTTTGGAGAGAATTTTGCCAGTGCCAAATTCTGGTGCAGACTCTTTACGCAGCACCGGCTGAGGGTGCGGTGCAAGCGCTGCACCTGAAAGTGAGGCTTTGCCAGAACCTTGAGCGAGCTGGCGTTTTCATCAGCGCTCAAGGCTTGGTAGGCTTGCCACTGGGCTTTACGCTGCTCGGGCGTGAGGCCGTCGGTTAATTCGCGGTGTTGGGCAAAGTTTTGCCGCGCCACATTGCGCTGCTGTGGGCTGAGCGTCACCCATTCGGTCATGCGGTTGTGCAGCTTGCTCTGTTGCGCAGCAGGCAGTTTGTCAAAATCTTTGGCGACAGATTGCCACTTGCGCTTTTGATTCAAGCCCATGGCATCCCAGTGCGAGGCCAAGGGCTTGAGCGCTTTTTGCTCTGCCGTGCTGAGATCTTTCCAGTGAGGTTCGCTGCTGGGTGTTTGTTGGACGCTGTACGCAGAATGAAGGGGTTTACCGCGCACATCGGCTGTGACTTGTTGAGCCCATACCATAGGCACAGCCAAAGCCAGTGCACACAGGCCAGTGACGAGCAAGCTATCGGTGCGCATTTTGATCCTTTGCCTGTGACTCAATTACTGCGCGACGCCTGACGCATCTGATGCGCTGGAAGCACCCGAGACGCCGGA
>JAAUOI010000160.1 GCA_012036375.1 Allobrachymonas sp.
CAGCCACCTCGCGGCATTCGCCGATTTGTATCCGTTGGAGGAGATCAGGATTTTCGGTCGCGGGCAGGAAAACGTAGAGAGACTTCGTCAGACGGCAAATGCTTCAGGAAAATCGGCGGTCGTTTGCGCCTCGGGTAAAGAAGCTGTGACAGGCGCCGATCTCATCGTCAGTTCCGTGACCTATTCGGCGACACTTGAGCCGTTTCTTGACGCGAATTGGTTGAAACCCGGCTCATTTGCGGCAATTACCGACCTCGCCGCGCCGTGGAAAAAGGACAGCTTTGCGGCATTGGACCGAATCGTTATCGACGACATGCAGCAAGAAGCAGCGCTGCCGAACAAATTGGCGCCGCCCGACCTTATAACCGGGGATTTGGCCGGACTGGTGTTGGGTAAGTTCAAAGGGCGAGAACGCGACGACGAGCGGTCCGCCTTCATCTTTCGGGGATATGCGCTGGGCGATCTTGCCGTGGTAGAGCAGCGGTCCGAATGAGCGCAGTTCCCGCGCCAGGCGCGTCCAGGGGCTGGACCACTGCGAGAAGACGATCGCCTTGCGGTTGCTGTTGGCCACCTCCTCCAGGTCGGCCAGGAGCTGCTCCAGCTCGCGCTTGGATTGCGGCGCGAGGCTGCTGGTGGGCTCATCGAGTAGTAACACCTGCGGCTGGCTCACACAAGCGCGCGCCGACGGCCAAGCGCTGCTGCTGCCGCCTGAGAATGAGCGAGCGCGGCGCGAGCCCAAGTCCGCCAAATCGACTTGCTGTAGCGCCAGCGCCGCAGCAGTGTTGGCATCTGCCCAACGCCGGCCTTGCAGCCAAGCCGCCAGCGCCACATTGGTCAGCACACTGGCGCGCAGCATCCAAGGGCGTTGTGCACCAAGCCTTGTTTGCGTGCATCGGCCTGATACACGCTACCTGCGTGGCTTCAGCTAAACCTTGCAACAAGCGCAGCAACGTGCTTTTGCCGCTGCCATTGGCACCCACCAAGGCCACGCATTCACCTTGCAGAATAGAAAAATTCAAGCCTTGCAAAGCCTGCACGCTTCCGAGCTGCACGCTGGCATCTTTCACACTGAGCATCACGGGCGCATTCATACTTCTAGGCTGCCAACATCTCGCGCTGCTCGCGCTGGCCTTTGATGAGCGCCACCAGTGCATTCAAGGCCAACACGATCAGCATCAACACCATCCCCAAGCCGAGCGCCAACGGCAAATCGCCTTTGCTGGTCTCTAAGGCAATCGCCGTCGTCATGACCCGGGTGAAGCCATCAATATTGCCGCCCACCATCATCACCGCACCCACCTCGGCAATGGCGCGGCCAAAAGCGGCTATTCCAATTGTGAGCAGCACAAATCTTTCGTCCAGCAGCATCAGCAGGCCGCGCATGCCGCGTCCTGCGCCCATGCTACGCAGTTGCTCGCCATGCGCTCCATCAGCCTCTTCTATCGTTTGCCGCACCCAAGCCGCCACGATCGGCAACACCAACACCGTCTGCGCCAACACCATCGCCTTGAATGAAAACAGCCAACCCAGAAACCCCAGCGGCCCGCTGCGCGAGAGCAGCAAATACACCAGCAGCCCGACCACGACGGAGGGCAGTGCCAACCAAGCGTTGAGCGCGACCACCAGCAGGCCACGCCCTTTGAATTGAGCAATCGCTAACCAAGTACCAAGTGCTGCCCCTATCGCAAAACCCAACAGCGTGGCCAAACTGCTCACTGCCAAGGATCGGCCAATGATTGCCCAGAGCGCTGCATCGCCTGAGGCGATGAGTTGTAGGGCGGTGGAGAAACTGTCTTGAAGAGAATTCACTGACTTGATGCTATGCCGCGTTTGTGCTGGAGGCTATTGGGATTGGCGAGTTATGAAATGGTTTTCATAGCGTTTTTTTAAGATTGCGCGGGTTGGTTATTTGCTCTCTGTGGCCTGCGTGCGCCCTGTGCGCAGGCCGTTTTGTAGCGAACTTATGCCGTCACCGAGCGCTGGGCTGTAGGTCAGGGCAAACGAAGTCACAACGCGGCTGCGTCAAGTCGTCACGGCGCAAACAAGTTGGCGGTCATGACCAATTTCGCGCGAAGTATTTTTGAGTAGCCAACAAGGCCGCGTGGCATGGGGGCACTGCGGCCTGCGATTTGTGGCGGGCGAAGCACTGCAAACGCTTGCGTTTTCAACGCGTCTTCACGCGGCAAGTGCCGCGTAACTCTTCGCACGACAGTATGAGCAGGACGCAGTGCCCCCATGCCACGCGGCCGCTCTATGCCAAAGAAACCCTCAGCACACCAACCAAGCACTACAAATACAATAGCACTCCACGCACATTCCACGCCGGCCACAGCCCCAAAACGCTTAAAAATCAAGCCTCTTCCAGCGCACACTGCACCGGTACAGCACCAAGCAACTCCACGCACACCTTCGGGTCAAGGCTCACCAAATAGCCACGCCGCCCGCCATTGATAAAAATACGCGGCAACGACAGAATCGTCACTTCGATATACACAGGCATCTCGCGCTTCGTAGCAAACGGCGACGTGCCGCCCACCAAATAACCCGAGTGTTTATTCGCCACTTCCGGCTTACATGGCTCCACAGTTTTGCGCCCAATCTGCCGCGCCAAATTCTTCGTGCTCACCTTGCGGTTGCCATGCATCAGCACCACCAAAGGCTTGGCCGATTCATCTTGCATGATGAGCGTTTTAACCACGATGAACGGGTCTTGCCCAAGCACTTGTGCGCTGTGGTTCGCACCACCGTGCTCCAGGTATTCGTAAGGATGCTCAGTGAATTCGACCTTGTGCGCTTTGAGCAAAGCCGTGGCGGGCGTTTCGCTCACATGGTTATTCTTGCTCATGGCTTGGCAGGTGGCTCGATGCGTTGAAGTGTGGCGGGCAATGGAGTGCTTGTGCCCACAAGTGTCCAGCCATTGCGCTGCGCCAAATCGCGCGCGGCTTGCAGGCGATCTTGCGTGAGCGGATGCGAGCGCATCAAGCCTGCGCTTCGCATGGCTTCGGGCAATTTGGCCTCTTCTTTCTGCAAAGTATCAAAAAGCTGGGTATAGCCCGCGCCATGCCCATACAAAGCCACAACGGCCGCCAGCGCCGAAGCATCGGCCTCGTTCTCGTGATCGCGCGAATAGCTCATCAGCGCCGCTTGCGAAGCCACACCGAATACCGATTGCGCAGCTCTGCCGCCCGCATCAGCTGAGAGCATCGTCAGCGCCAAGGCAATCGCTACGCCGCGCCCCGAGCTGGCCGCCACATGCCGATGTTTCACATGCGCGATCTCATGCGCCAACAAAGTAGCCAGCGCCTCTTCGCTGGGCAACTTGTTGAGCAAGCCGGAATACACCACCACATGCCCGCCGATCGTTGCATAGGCATTCACAGCACGCGATGGCTCTAAGCGCACTTGAATTTGCACGCCATCCGGCATCTGCATCTTGGCTGACACGCGATCAGCCAGCGCCTGCAAGGCCGCATGCTGTGCAGCATAAGCAGGATTTTTTGCGCCGATATTGAGGCGTTGCGCCATAGCCAACTCATAGCGAAATGGAATTTTCGGCGCGAGCCAGCCTGCCAGAAAGGTCAACACCACCAGCAGCGCTGTAAAGCTGATCAGCCCTGCCCCAATCAGCCAAGCAAACTCGCGTAGCGGATGCTCTTGACTGGTGTTGATGCCCTCATCGGGCAAGCGATTTTCTAGCGTAGGAGCGGTCATGGATGCGCAAGCGCCAGCAGTTTAAGAACCCGCAGTCGCCATGGGCAAGAGCGCCGTGCCATAAGCCATCACTTCCATCGAGGGCGTGCCTGCACCAGAGATTTGCGCGGTTTCGTAGCGCACACCAATCACCAGCGAGCTGCCTTTCGCCTTGGCCTGCTCTTTGAGGCGCAGCAAGGCTTCGCGCCGTGCGCGATCCAGCAAACTTTCATAGCCCTTGAAGCGCCCACCAAACAAATTGCGAAAGCCAGCGACAAAGGTTTTGAAATAGTCAGAAGACACCACCACTGCGCCGCTCACCAAAGTAAAGCGCTCCGATGACACGCCAACTGGCGGAAACCGAGTGGTGAGCGCCACGATATTTTTAAGCTGACGCTCGCGCTGGCGAATCGAAGCGTAATGCCTCTTTTCCAGCATTTGCCCCACCACATAGCCCACCAAGAGCAGCAGCGCGGGAAGAATGATGTTGACGATCAGTTCCAACATCGCAGCTTATGCTCCGAGGCGCTCAATCGTCACAGCCGAGCCATAGGCCAAAATTTCAGCCGCACCCATGGTGATGGAAGTGGTCACAAAGCGCACATTGAGGACGGCATTCGCCCCCATGCTTTTAGCTTCTTGCTTCATCCGCTCCACGGCTTCATCGCGGGCTTCTTGCATCAGCTCCGTGTAGGCTTTAAGCTCGCCGCCCACGATATTTTTCAAGCCCGAAAGAATGTCTTTACCCGCATGCTTGGCACGCACCGTGCTGCCCTGCGCAATGCCTAAATGCCCTGTGATGCGATGCCCTGGCACCATTTCTAAATTACTCACCAACATGATCTTCCTCTCTGTTTCAATGGATATTCAGGACAGGGCTCTTAGCCCTCTTTGCCTTCTTCCTCCGGCCAATCGCGGATATAAGCCTTGAGCATTTTGTTTTCAAAATTTTGCGCATCCACTACGGCCTTGGCCACATCGTAAAAGCTGATGACACCCATCAGCATGCGGTTGTCGATCACGGGCATATAGCGAGCGTGACGCTCCAGCATCATGCGGCGCACTTCATCGAGCTCGGTCTCGGGCGTACAGATCAGCGGGCCGTCATCCATCGCGCGGTAGACCGTGGAGCTACCCACCGTGCCGCCATTTTTATTGATCGCCAGAATCACCTCGCGAAAGGTGAGCATGCCCACCACGAGGCCGTGGCTCATGACCACCAGCGAGCCAATGTCCTTCTCGGCCATGAGGCTCATGGCATCCTGCAAACTGTCTTCCGGCGTGGTGGTGTAAAGCGTGCCGCCCTTAACGCGCAAAATGTCTCTGACTTTCATTGCAAACTCCTCGTTCGATCTGTGTAAATATAGCTCACAATGAAGCGACTGCTTTGAAGATTTGTCTCTAGGAAACACCATGCCCGGCTACTCAGACCCCGGTTTCGACACCCTCGCCCTGCACGCAGGCGCTGCGCCCGACCCCGCCACAGGCGCACGCGCCGTTCCAATTCATCTGTCCACCAGCTTCGTTTTTGAGAGCAGCGAACATGCCGCTTCGCTGTTCAACCTAGAACGCGCCGGCCATGTGTACAGCCGTATCAGTAACCCGACGAATGCCGTTTTAGAGCAGCGCGTTTCAGCTTTGGAAGGCGGTATCGGCGCAATCGCCACGGCCTCTGGCCAAGCCGCCTTGCATTTGAGCATCGCCACGCTCATGGGCGCAGGCTCACACATTGTCGCCTCCACTGCGCTTTATGGCGGCAGCCAAAACCTACTGCACTACACGATGCGCCGCTTCGGCATCGAGACGACTTTCGTGAAGCCCAATGACCTCGACGCATGGAAAGCCGCCGTGCGCCCCAACACCAAACTCTTCTTCGGCGAAACGGTCGGCAACCCGGGCATGGAAGTGCTGGATATTCCCACCATCGCCCAACTCGCACATGACAACGGCGTTCCGCTTCTTGTAGACAGCACCCTCACCTCGCCTTGGCTCATCAAGCCCTTTGAGCATGGCGCCGACATCGTGTACCACTCGGCAACCAAATTTTTAAGTGGCCACGGCACGGTCATTGGCGGCATTGTCGTCGATGGCGGCTCTTTCGATTGGGAAAAATCAGGCAAATTTCCAGAACTCACCGATGCCTACGAAGGCTTCCACAACATGGTCTTCAGCGAAGAATCCACCGTGGGCGCATTTCTCTTGCGAGCACGGCGCGAAGGGTTGCGCGATTTCGGCGCTTGCATGAGCCCGCATACCGCATGGCTCATCCTGCAAGGCATCGAAACCCTGCCGCTGCGCATGGCGCAACACGCCCGCAACACTGAGAAAATTGTGCAATTCTTGGCCGCGCATCCTTTCGTCTCCCGAGTCGGCCACCCCATGCTCGAATCTCACCCCAGCCACGCACTCGCTCAAAAACTCCTGCCACGCGGCGCAGGCAGCGTCTTCAGTTTCGACATGAAAGGCAGCCGCGAAGCCGGCAAGAAATTCATCGAGACACTCAAAGTGTTTTCTCACCTCGCCAACGTCGGCGATTGCCGCAGCCTAGTGATCCACCCCGCCAGCACCACCCATTTCCGCATGAGCGACGAAGCCCTAAGCGGCGCAGGCATCGGCCCCGGCACGATTCGTCTCTCGATTGGTTTAGAAGATGCAGACGATTTGATTGATGATTTAAAGCGGGCGCTCAAAGCAGCTGTGAAGGCGGTTTGATCGCCAGATGTTTATCGAAATGCGAATAGAAAAATCATGCGGATCTTCGCCAGTTTTCTACTTGCAGCGAAGGCACGCGTCCTAGCTCGGATGTATTGTCCGTGACCAACGTAAAAACCACCGTGCAAGTTAATACCGGCAATCATGGAATCGCGCTCGCCAATACTTTTGCCCACATTGGCTAGAGCGGCGTGCAATTGGCCTGCAAGCGCTGCGGCTTCTCGGCTCATCGGCACTACTTTGAATTCAATGGTGCGCGATTGACACAATGCAAGAGAACATTGGTGTCCAGCAAATAGCGCGTCATGACTTTGCTGCGAGCGCCTTGCGAAACAGCTCCATCTTGGCCAGCAGCTCTTTGCCCCACGCAGTTTGCTTGAGGTTTTTTGCTTTTTGATCGCTTTGAAATTGAGAAAATTGTCCTTATAAGAAAATTTGTATAGAACTGCGGGGCGAGAAAGGGTAAATACCAGAAACAATGCAGCCAGTGGCAGGACAGTAAACACTACGATGTAAACCAAAATTGTTCG
>JAAUOI010000161.1 GCA_012036375.1 Allobrachymonas sp.
GAGTGCATTTGTATTTTTCGCGTTTTTGCGTCTTTTAGCGCTTTTCGCGTTACCTAATCTTCAATGAGCAGAAGCAACAACATGGAGGCCACATTCCTTAGCCGCCTCTTGCTCCCACCACCATCTTCCCGAGCGGAAATCTTCGCCCAAGGTGACAGCGCGGGTGCAGGGCTCGCAGCCGATGCTGGGGTAGAACTGGTCGTGCAGCGCGTTGTAAGGCACGGCATGGCTTTTCACGTAATGCCACACATCGCCCAGCGTCCAATCGTGGAGCGGGTTGACTTTGACTTTGTCGCCAGAATCGTCAATCGCATGCACTTCGGCGCGAGCATCGGATTGCTCTTTGCGCAAGCCGGTAATCCAAGCGCGTTTGCCGTCTAACGCCAATGCCAGAGGCTGCATCTTACGAATATTGCAGCATTGCTTGCGCAGGACGATGCTTTTGTACATGGCATCTTTACCGTGGGCGGTTTCAAAATCATCAGCAGCTTTTGCTTGCGGTTCATAAATGCGAATCGTGCGCTGGCTGCCAAATTGTTTTGTACGGTATGCAGCAAATCTAGCGTCTGAGTATGCAACTTGCCAGTTTGCAACACAAACACTTCGCTTTTTACGCCCAGCGCTTCTAGTAAATGCGTGATCACCATGTCTTCTACGCCCAAGCTGCTGGCTTGCGTGAGCGGCTGGTATTGCTCAGCGGCTTGTCGCAGCAAATTGCTGGTTGCAGCGAGCTTGCTGCCGTAGCTGCTGCTGGGGCGAGCGTGCAACGCAATGGCGCTCATGCCAACAAGCCCTTTGTAAACGCAGGCGGATTTGCAACATCACCTTGATAGAAATTGCTGTAATGCGCCAGCAATTTTTTGCCATGTTCTGCGCTTTGATCTTCGCGCAGCACGGCGCTCGTAAAACCGCTGCGCTGCATTTGCACGAGCTGATCAACGAGCACATCGCCGGTGGCGCGGATGTCGCCTTTGAAGCCTAGGCGTTTGCGTAACTGGACGGCTTGGCTGAAGGCGCGGCCATCGCTGAAGGCGGGGAAATTCAGCTCAATCAACTCGGCGCTCTGAACCGCTTGGCTGTGTTCGGCCACATCGCTGTCATTGGCAATTTGCAAAACATGCAAAACCTCATTTTTTAGGCCATTTTGGCCATTGGCCGGCATAGAATATGCGCCGAGTGCTATTAATTCAATAGTGTTTGACATGCTGTATCTCCTCAAGCCAGCGCCGGTTCTTTGCTTCTGACACTGTTAGCTGCCGCCTTGAACGGCTCTGCGCCAACGCGCTTCAAAGTGTCAATGAACAGCTCAAATTTCTCGCCACGGCCTTCTCTGAGTTCTTTGTAAGTCGTGAGTACTGCCTCAATCGCATCAGGCACTTGTTCAGCAGAAAACGATGGGCCAACAACCTTGCCAGCCACAGATGCGCCGCTGATCGCACTGCCATCCGAGCCGCCGAGCGTGACTTGATACCACTCTTGCCCATCTTTATCGACGCCCAAAATGCCGATGTGGCCGCTGTGATGATGGCCGCAGGAATTGATGCAGCCGCTGATGTGAAGATCAATATCGCCCAAGTCTTCGAGTTCATCCAAATCTTGATAGCGCTCGGTGATTTCTTGCGCAATCGGCAGGCTGCGGGCATTGGCCAAATCGCAAAAATCGCCGCCGGGGCAGGCGATCATGTCGGTGAGCAGGCCGATGTTGCTGGATGCAAAGCCTGCTTTTTTGGCGGCTCGCCATAGAGAAGGCAGCGCATCGCAGCTGACCCATGGCAAGAGCAGATTTTGATCATGCGTGATGCGCAGCTCGCCATGGGAGAACTCATCGGCGATTTGCGCTGCAAGCTCCATCTGCTCAGGTGTCACGTCACCTGGCGACTGGCCAACGCGCTTTACAGAAAGAGTTACCGCACGAAGCTTGGCGTTCTTATGCGCATGCACATTGCGCGAGACCCAGCGTGTGAATGCCACATCATCCTGCGCTGCAACCTCAAGAATACGATTGACTTTATTTGCTATGAAATCCGTAGCATTTGGCGCACATTCTATGCCGGCTAGAGGCTCAAAATGCTTGAAAACGCGGTCAAATTCAGCTTGTGGGATGGTGTGTGGTGCGCCATCTTGATTCACGATGCGCTCGTATTCCTCTTCTACCTGATCAATGTATTTTTGGCCTTCCGCTTTGACCAAAATCTTGATACGCGCTTTGTATTTGTTATCGCGGCGGCCATACAAGTTGTAGACGCGCACGATGGCTTCTAAGTAGCTCAGGATTTGATTCCAAGGCAGGAATTCTCGAATCACCGTGGCAATCACTGGCGTGCGCCCCATGCCGCCACCCACCAGCACTTTGAAGCCCACATCGCCCTTAGCGATGTTTTGTGTGGCATCGCCACTCTCGCTTCGGAGCAGTTGCAAACCCACATCGTGCCAATAGATGGCGGCACGGTCTTCTTTTGAGCCGCTGACAGCAATTTTGAATTTACGCGGCAAAAATGCGAATTCAGGGTGCAGCGTGCTCCACTGACGCAAGATTTCGCAAAAGGGGCGCGGATCAACGATCTCATCGGGCGCGATGCCAGCGAGCGCATCACTCGTGATATTGCGGATGCAATTGCCGCTGGTTTGAATGCCATGCATATCCACGCTGGCGAGCAAATCCATCACATCGGCAGATTTTTCAATCGGAATCCAGTTGTATTGAATGTTTTGACGGGTGGTGAAATGGCCGTAGCCGGTTTTCATCTCAATGCCTTTGCCGGCTAGGCGTGCTTGGCCAGTGATAGCAGTTTGCAAAACCTCTGGTGAAGGCTGATCGTATTCGCGAGCAATTTGTGCCAACACGCGAAGCTGCTTGCTAGAGACCACGCCATAGGGCACAGCCACACGCAGCATCGGTGCATAGCGCTGCACATACCAGCCGTTTTGCAGGCGCAGCGGGCGAAATTCCTCTTCTTTCAAACGGCCATCCAAGCGGCGCTCCAATTGATCGCGGTATTGCGCGGCGCGGAGTTTGACGAAGTTACGGTCAAAACTGTTGTAGTGGTACATGGTTTTTATCTCGAAAATTCAAATGGCGAGCAGCTTGATGCCCGCATAGGCCAGCAGCAGCGAAAGAATGGAGCGAATCGCGCGATCAGGCACTTTGTGGCCGAGCTGCGTGCCGATCCAAATGCCGGGGAGCGAGCCAGCGAGTAGCTTGGCCAGCAGTGGCCAATCGACCGAACCGATACTGGCGTGGCCAAGGCCAGCAACCAGCGTGAGCGGCACGGCATAAGCCACATCCGCTGCCACGATGCGATTGAGCGGCAGGGCGGGGTAAAGCAGCATGAGTGCTGTGACACCAATCGCTCCAGCACCAACCGACGTGAGGCTCACGAGCACGCCGATTAATGCGCCAAAAATGATGGGGAGGGCTGGATGGCGTGGTTTGGTGGCCTGCGCGAGCTGCTCTGGCGTGAGTTCGCGTGCTTTGGGAGCAGATGAGCCTTTGATCGCTTTGTAGAGCGTGGCAGCAGCGGTGAGCAAGAGTGCAAAGCCGAGCGTGGTCGTCATGACTTTTTGCACGTTGTCTTGCGCCGCGCCAAGGTAATGCAGTGCGCCCACTGTGAGCAAAGCAGCTGGAATCGAGCCGATGCTGAGTGCCCCGACGATTTTCCAATCAATGCGGCGAGCCAGCGTCAAGTTCACCGTGCCGCCCAGCTTAGTAAACGCAGCAAACAGCAAATCCGTGCCCACAGCCAAAATCGGCTTGATGCCAAAGCCGAAGATGAGGATGGGAGTCATCAGCGAGCCGCCGCCCACACCAGTCAGGCCGACAACGAAGCCTACAAAGAAGCCGCTCAAAACGAATGCAAGATCAGTCATGGGAGCGAACTGTGCCGCAGACCCGCACTAAACCAAACTACTTTTTTGTTCTTCGCTTATTCGCATAAGCTTATTCAAGACTGACTTGGCAGGCTTGCAAAGCCTCAAAAATATACGGCTTCGGCCTTGAACTTTTGTCAAAAGCCCGCACTCTGTGTTATCGTCATAGTTCCAATAACTACTGGAACACGGAGAATATCGTGAGCAACAACAAAGGCCAACTCTTGCAAGACCCGTTCTTGAACCAACTTCGTCGCGAGCACGTGCTCGTGTCGATTTACTTGGTCAACGGTATCAAACTTCAAGGCCAGATCGAATCGTTTGACCAATACGTCGTGCTGCTACGCAACACTGTCACGCAAATGGTCTACAAGCATGCCATTTCCACCATCGTCCCCGGCCGCGCTGTGAATTTCCAAGCGGTTGACGAGGGCGGTGCTGCGCCAGCAGCCAATCCTTAACCGATTGAGCAAGCTTCTCTGGCCTTCTTTCTTTAAGAGGGCTTCATATGGCACGAGAGAGGTCGCAAGACATTGCGTCATCCCATGTCGGCAATTCCATGCCTGACTCATTGAATTCCGCAGGCGAAATGCCAGCGAAAAATGCCAACAAGGTCATCTTGGTTGGCGTGGATTTGCATGAGCCGCATTTCGATGCAGAACTCGAAGAGCTCGGGCTTCTTGCGCAAACTGCTGGTCTTGAGCCTGTCGCGCGCATCACCTGCAAGCGCCATGCGCCCGATGCTGCTTTGTTTGTGGGCAAAGGCAAGGCCGATGAGATCAAGCTGCTGGCCGAGCAACAGGGCGCGGCTGAAATCTTGTTTGACCAAAGCATCAGCCCGGCGCAGCAACGCAATTTAGAGCGCCACATGGGCATGCCTGTGAATGACCGCACGCTCTTGATTTTGGAGATTTTCGCTCAGCGTGCCCGTTCGCATGAAGGCAAGCTGCAAGTGGAGCTGGCCAAGCTGCAATACCTGTCCACCCGCCTCGTGCGCCGTTGGAGCCACCTAGAGCGCCAGCGCGGTGGCATTGGTGGGCGTGGCGGCCCGGGCGAGAAGCAAATGGAGCTGGACCGCCGCATGATTGCCGAATCGATCAAGCGCACCAAAAGCTCGGCTTGACACCGTGAAAAAAGCAGCGCAACACGCAGCGCAAGCAAAGAGCCAAGACCGGCCATTTCGGCATCGCCTTAGTCGGCTACACCAATGCCGGTAAATCCACCTTGTTCAACAGCCTGACCAAAGCCCGTGTTTATGCTGCCGATCAGCTCTTTGCCACGCTGGATCCCACCACGCGCAGCATTTATCTGGGCGATGCCACGCAATCGGTGAGCCTGTCTGACACGGTGGGCTTCATTCGCGATTTGCCCCATGGCTTGATTGATGCGTTTGAAGCCACTTTGCAGGAGGCGGCGCATGCGCAGTTGCTACTGCACGTGATCGATGCAAGCCATGTGAATTTCACTGAGCAAATCCAAGAGGTTCAGCGTGTATTGACTGAGATTGGTGCTCAAGATCTGCCGCAACTGCTGGTGTTCAATAAGCTTGATATGCTGCCAGAAGATCGCCGCCCCGCCTTACTTTGGGACCATTACGAGCTCGATGGTCAGAGCCTGCAACGCGTTTTTGTGAGTGCACAAAGCGGTGAAGGCATGGAAACTTTGCGGTCAATCTTGGCCAAGCTGTCTGCGGCAGGCTTGACACACTAGAATTTAGCCCCATATGTTGCCTATGCCTTCAATCGCCTCACGCCTGTTCTCAGGTGTACCCACTCGCATGTTCTCTCGCATGTTCAACCTCAACGATGGCCGCTGGGGACGAAGCGAAGGCGCTGCGCCGCCTCCTTCCGATGGTGCAGACAAACCTGCTGCCTCGCCAGAAGCTTCGCCCGCGCCTGCAGCTTCTCCTTCCCCTGCACCAAGCCCCGCGCCGAATCAATCGAGCGGCTCAGGCGGTGGTTCTGGAGGTGGCAACTCAGGCGGCCCTAACCAAGGCCCGCCCGACTTAGACGAGCTCTGGCGCGATTTCAACCGAAAACTTGGCGGCCTATTCGGTGGCAAGCAAGCGCCACGCAACAACCAGCCTGATTGGAATCGCTACAACAACCAAGGTGGGGGCAACAATGGTGGCTCCGGTCCTGGGATGCCTGATATGAAGGCCGCTGGCTTTGGTGCTGGCTTGATCGCGATCATCGCGGTTTTGATTTGGCTGGGAACAGGTTTTTTCATCGTGCAAGAGGGTCAGCAGGCCGTCATTACACGTTTCGGAGCGCTGAACCGAACGGTTGATGCAGGTTTTAGCTACCGCGCACCCTATCCCTTTGAGCGGCATGAAACCGTACAGTTCACCCAAGTGCGATCGGTCGAAGTGGGGCGCAACAGCGTGGGCGCGGTGTCTGGTATTAAAGACTCGTCGATGCTCACCAAAGATGAGAATATTGTTGATGTCCGCTTCACGATTCAATACAACCTCAAAAGCTCGTCGCAGTTTCTCTTTGAAAATCGCAACCCGGATGATGCTGTGATTAAGGCCGCAGAGTCTGCCGTGCGTGAGGTCGTCGGCCGCTTCAATTTAGATGAGATTTTGGGACGAAACAGTGAGGTATTGCAGCAGGATGTGCAACGCTCGGTGCAAAGCCAGATGGATATTTACAAAACGGGGGTCAGCATTCAAAACGTGAACATTCAAAACGTGCAAGCGCCTGAGCAGGTTCAGGCTGCATTTGACGATGCGCTCAAAGCCGGCCAAGATCGTGACCGCTTGAAAAACGAAGGCCAAGCCTACGCCAATAACGTGATTCCGGGTGCACGCGGCACAGCCTCTCGTTTGAAAGAAGAAGCCGAGGGCTATAAAGCCCGTGTGGTGGCGCAAGCCGAAGGTGATGCACAGCGTTTCCGCTCGGTCTACAACGAATACGCCAAAGCCCCGCAAGTCACGCGTGATCGCTTGTACATCGATGCGATGCAACAAATCTACAGCAACACCACCAAGATCTTGGTTGATTCCAAATCAGGCAATAATCTGCTGTATCTGCCTCTAGACAAAATTCTCCAAACAAACTGC
>JAAUOI010000162.1 GCA_012036375.1 Allobrachymonas sp.
GGGCAGAGCGCACGGTCACGCAGACTGTGAGCACGGGTACGGGAACAGGAACGCAAACAGCAATCGTCGCCGAGCTGTACCAACGCCCTTCAACTGGACGGCTGGCTACGACAACCGCAACCGCCTCACCAGCTTCAACCGCGCCGGCAGCGAGCAGGCGTACACCTACGATGCAAACTCCAACCGCCTCACTTCCATTGCCAAGAAAATCAGCGACACCGACATCGACGGCATCTTCGAGGCCACAGACCGCGCTGCCACCACAAGCCAAGCGCTGAACATCGCAGCGAACAGCAACAAACTGCTGGGCTTTAATCAATCGGTATTGACGCAAGCCACAACCGCCAACGGCACAAGGGCGAACACTCAGCAACGTCATCACCGCCATCAACTACCAGCTCGATGCCAACGGCAACTTAACGTCAGACGGCCTGCGCAGCTTCGACTACGATGCAGAAAACCGCCTGTCCCAAGTCAACATCACCAAAGACGGCGAAGCCGCCAAGATCACCTATCTGCATAACGCGGCAGGTCAGCGCGTCTTCAAATCTGAGCCGCAGACGGCGCAAACACTGCCAGATCAAACAGCACTGGGCACAACATTCGTCGATTGGCTCAAGAAGAACTTCCAGTGGCTCTACGCCACGGCGCAAACCAATGCCACATTGGGCACGAGTTACAGCTATGGCGATGGAAACCTCCCCAGCTGGGCCATCACAGGCGAATATGGCAACGGAGGAGCAAGCAGTTCAGGCAGAACGGAATACATCTGGCTGCCGACTGATGATGGCAATGCCATCCCAGTAGGCATGTTCAGATCCAACAGGTTCTACAGCGTTCACAGTGATCATCTGGGAACGCCGAGATTGATCAAAGACGATGCAGCCAAACCAGTGTGGCAATGGAGCTACAGCGCGTTTGGAGATAACAAACCGACGGGCATCCTCAAAGCGACCACTAATCCTAATAGCGCGATCACGAATCAGCCGGTGCTGCTGAATGCGACGAATCCGGCGGTGGTGTTCAACCTGCGCTTTCCGGGGCAATACTTTGATAGTGAATCAGGCTTCTTCTACAACTATCACAGATCACTCATGCCGGGGCAGGATCGATACTCTCAGCCAGACCCCATCGGATTGACTGGCGGGTGGAATCGCAGTGTCTACGCCAATGCAAATGCACTTTCGTTTACCGACCCTGATGGATTGAATCCATTAACGGGCGCTGCTGGTGGGGCCATTGCTGGCCCTCCTGGGATGGCTATTGGCGCTCTGATTGGTACGGGGATAGTCCTGATGTCGCCCGCTGGCCAGCAAGCGGTTCAATCTGGCATCAATAAAATTGTTGAGTTCTGCACGCCGGGTGATCCCGATCCGTGCAAGCAATTAAACGATGAGGTTCAAGCTGCTAAAAACAAGGTAGGTCAACTTGGTGCGTGTACCGCTGGTATGACGAGATGGGCATTGCAAGAGCGTCACAGTGCTTGGTTGAATTTGGCCACCGCCAGAGCGAAACGAGATCAAAAATGCTGGAGTGGCGGCGATGCAGGTCACCAACAAGCCCAAGCTGATGCATGGTCGCACGTCGGGCGCTGCTCAGGCTTGATGAAATGAAGCTTGTTAATCTTCTTGAATCAGCGTTTGGACATCGAGGATTGCCTGTTGAGTTGACACGAGGCAATCGGCACGATCCTGATGCTGTCGATGCTTGGGCATTCGCAGGCTTGCGATGGCAAGATGTCACTCGCGCTCATTGGAGCAAGCACTCAGCAGCTTTCTACTCGTTTGAGCCTCAGGCGTTTGCGTACTTCCTACCGAGCATCCTTGCTTTAGGCGCAGATGCGACTCAGCCCTTCATGCCTAGAGACAGCTTAATCATGGTTCTTGATCGAAGCCCGACAGTTGAGTATTGGGATGCCTTCATACTTGCGCATCTTGTTGGGTTGCAGATGGCTGAGTACGACGCACTTAAGCAGTGGCTGCTAATCCTGTCTGAATCAACCGATGGAGTGGTGGAGCAGTCCTCGATCGACAGATCATTCGACACAATTGATTTATTGCAAGTGGAAACGCAGAAGGTACGAAGTCTAGTTTCACGATCACTGTCATCGTGAATTCAAAATATAAACTCCTAAATAAATAGCACTCTGCACAGTATTTATGCCGGCGATTGACCGATTTCCTTCTCATTCTTCTCGTATTTCTTAAACGAAGAAGCCTCGATCCAACCTCTCAGCTGCTAAAGCTGGAGGCGTGTGATGCGACTTGTGCAGCGGTGATTGCTGCGCCGCTTGATGTTCTGCTGTGCGCTACGCGCTGCCCTTGGCCAACACCGCCGAGAGCATCTCCAAAACAAACTTCTGTTTCGTCTTGGGTAGCTGCTCAATCTGCTCAAACTGTTGCTGCAGCGCAGACACCCGCCCGCGCTTGCCGCGCTCTTTGGCCACCGGCTGGCCAACCAGCGCATCCACCGCCACACCGAAGAGCTGCGCAAGCTGCGGCAGCATCGATGCAGGCACACGAAGCCGCGCCCCCTCGTAATGCGCAAGGGTCTGCTGCGCAATGCCCAGCTGCTCAGCCAATTGCTGCTGCGTCATGTTCTGCGCTTTGCGCAGGGTAGCGATGCGCTGACCCAGCGCTGCAAAAAAATCTTTGTCTTCGGTTGCCATGAGATCGTGAGCCCAGCTCGCGGCATGCGCTGTGGCGCGGTGCGAGGCGTGGGCAGAGAGTGAAGTCATGGTCATCGTAAGGGCTGATTCTGGAAACAGAGTTGAATATACTCTGAAATAGAGTAAACTGAAATCGCTAAATTTATTTATTGACCCCTTGGCAGGATTTGACCCCACAGCCTGCTCAGGAATTGCCACGGAAGGACTTCTATGCCACGTATCCCCGACCCCGAACTCCAGCGACTAAAAGATGAAATATCCGTGCAGCGATTGATTGAAGCGTCGGGCGTGGAGCTGAAGAAGCTGGGCAAAGACATCGCTGGCAAGTGTCCGTTTCACGCCGACGACACAGCCAGCCTCGTGATCACGCCCGCGAAGAATCTGTGGCACTGCTTTGGCTGTCAGATCGGTGGCGGTGTCGTGGATTGGGTGATGAAGCTGCGTGGCGTGAGCTTTCGCCATGCCGTCGAGCTCTTGAAGGATGAGACAGCTTTAACTTCTTTAGCCGCTGGTGGCTCGCATCCGATCAAGCAATCCACCGTGCGCAGCTTGCCAGCGCCGGTGAGCTTGGATTCCGATGATCGGGCTTTGCTGTTGCAAGTCGTGGGCTACTACCAGCAGAGCCTGAAAGATTCCCCCGAGGCATTGGCGTATTTGCAAAAGCGTGGGCTGGTGCATCCTGAGTTGCTCGATACCTTCAAGCTGGGCTACGCCAATCGCACGCTAGGGCTGCGCTTGCCGCATAAGAACCGGGTGGAAGGCGCGCAGATGCGCAGCCGGCTGGAGCGCTTGGGCGTGTACCGTGAGAGCGGGCATGAGCATTTCAATGGTTCTTTGGTCGTTCCTGTGCTCGATGAGCATGGGCAAGTGAAAGAACTGTATGGGCGCAAGATCAGCAATAAGCACAAAGACGATGCGCCGCTGCACATGTATTTGCGCAAGAACCCCACGCGTGCCGAGGCGTGTTCAATGTGGCCGCTCTGGCGGCCAGCCAAGAAATCATCGTTTGTGAAGCGATCATTGATGCGCTCACCTTCTGGTGTGCGGGCTTCCGCAATGTGACCACGGCGTATGGCGTGGAGGGCTTTACCGATGAGCTGCTGCAAGCGCTCAAAAGCCATGGCGTGCGGCGTATCCTGATTGCGTATGACCGCGATGAGGCGGGGGATCGGGCAGCGGACAAACTCGCGCCAAAGCTGATGAGCGAGGGCTTTGAGTGCTATCGCATCTTGTTCCCCAAGGGCATGGATGCCAACGAGTACACGCTCAAGGTGCAGCCAGCCGCTAAGAGTTTAGGGCTGCTGATTCGCAAGGCGCAGTGGCTTGGCAAAGGTGAGAAGCCTTCGCGTGAGCATGTGAGCGTGCATGAGCCTGTGCAGGATGAAAAACCGTGGCCGCTGAACGATCCGGCGCCCGATTTGGCGCTGATGCAAGATGCGCATCTTGAAGGCGCGTTGGCAGGCTCGACATCCATCTATGCGCAAGAATTACAAGCAAAACAGGCCAGTAGCCGGCATATTCATTGCGCGAGCAGCTATGAAATAATAGTGAATTAGTGCCAAGCGAGCCGCCTATTTCTTTAGCCGCTGAGTCTGCTGAAGCTGATGCGCCCACAGCACTGGCTGCTGTCGCCGCCAGTGCGCATCCGGTGATTGATGTCGATACGCTGCCGGTGAGCCGTGATGCACTAGCGCCCGAGCCGGTGGCCGATGTGAGCGCAGCCGAGGTGCTCTTGCACTTTGGCGAAGGTGCAAAGGCGCGGCGTTGGCGGGTGCGAGGCCTGTCCAAGAACTTGGCGTATGAAGTGCTCAAGGTCAATGTGTTGGCCGGTTGCGGCGAAGCCTTTCACGTCGATACCTTCGATCTTTATGCAGCGCGTGCCAGGGCGCAATTCATCACGCAAGCTGCCGGCGAGCTGGGTGCATCAGAGGACGTGCTCAAAGCCGATCTAGGCCGTGTGCTGCTCAAGTTGGAGGCTTTGCAGGATGCGCAGATTCAAGCGGCGCTGGCTCCGAAGAAGAGCGAGGCGGCTGCGCCTGCGCTCAATCTGGAAGAGCATGGCGCGGCGCTGGCGCTCTTGCGCTGTCCTGATCTAGCAGGGCGCATCCTAGCTGACTTTGAAGCCTGTGGCGTGGTCGGTGAATCCACGAACAAGCTCATAGGCTATTTAGCTGCTGTGAGCAGGAAGTTAGACAGGCCGCTGGCCATCGTCATTCAGTCCAGCTCCGCTGCGGGGAAGAGCAGTTTGATGGATGCGATCCTCGCCTTCGTCCCCGAAGAAGAGCGCATCCAGTACAGCGCCATGACTGGGCAGAGTTTGTTCTACATGGGCCAGACCAATTTGAAGAACAAGATCCTGGCTATCGCCGAGGAAGAAGGCGCGTCCCGCGCCTCCTATGCTTTGAAATTGCTACAGAGCGAAGGTGAATTGACGATTGCTTCCACTGGCACGGATGCAGCCACTGGCAACCTGATCACGCAGGAGTATCGCGTCGAAGGCCCGATGAGCCTCTTTATGACGACGACAGCGATAGACATTGATGAAGAACTGATGAACCGCTGCCTCGTGCTCTCCGTTGATGAGAACCGCGACCAGACGCGAGCCATTCACCAGCTCCAGCGAGCACGGCGAACCTTGGAGGGCTTGCAGCGCAAACATGAGAAGCAAGCCATTCTGAGTCTGCATAGAAACGCCCAGCGCCTGTTAAAGCCTCTCGCCGTGGTCAACCCCTACGCAGATCGTTTGACGTTCCTAGACGACCGCACGAGAACCCGCCGCGATCATGAAAAATACCTCACCTTGATCGACACCATCGCTTTGCTGCATCAGTGTCAGCGCACGATCAAAACCACCACCATCGCTGGCCAAGCTGTGCAGTACATCGAGGCAGCGCTCAGTGACATCGAGCTGGCCAACCGCTTAGCGCATGAAGTGCTGGGCACTTCTCTTGATGAACTCCCGCCGCAGACGCGGCGTGTGCTCGCGCAGGTGCGCAGCCTCGTGCGTGAGCGTATGAAAAGTCAAGGCTCGCTGCAAAAGGACATTCGTTTCAGCCGCGCCGAGCTGCGCGCGGCCACCGGCGCGAGCGATACGCAGCTCAAAGTTCACCTCGCACGACTGGCCGAGCTGGAATATCTGCTGATTCACCGTGCCTTGCGTGGCCAAGGCTTTGCGTATGAGCTGCTCGATGACAGGGCGGGCGACGCTGGCGACAGCGACACTACCGGAGATACAAAACACCTGCCCGGCTTGATCGACATCACCGCGCTGCAAAATCCTGCTACCCACGACTACGACGCACAGCGGTCGGCCTCAAACGGCCAGCAGTCGGCCAGTGGCCGGGGCGTGGTCGGTCTGCGGTCGGGGGTCAGTCCAGATGCAAAACCCGCCCACAGAGCGCATGAATCCTCACTCCCTGCTGATTTGGCGATTCAAACGCTCAAACCACGCGCCACCCCCGCTCGTGATACGAGCACGTCGTACACGCCCATGCAGACACCTGCGAACCACATTTCTTTAGCCGCTTGACGCTGATGCTGCGCCGCAAACCCCCAGCCCGCACCGCTTCTGCCCAAGCGCTGGCCACACGCGCTGCGCAGCTCACCAGTCCATTGCGCAGCTACCAAGTGGCCTTCTGTGAGTGGACGCGCGTGCGAGGCCTCTCGGAGCAAACCGCCCGCGCCCGAGAGCAGACGCTGGATGCTTTCCTGCTCTGGTTGGATGAGCGCGGCTTGCAGCATCCGCGCGAAGTCACCCGCGCTACTTTGCAGCGCTACCAGCGTCATTTGTACCTGTACCGCAAACCCGATGGCGCACCACTGGCACTGAGCACGCAGCTGTCCCGCCTCACACCCATCGTGGCCTTCTTCCAATGGCTCACCCGCGAGAGCCACATCCTGGCCAACCCCGCTGCAGACCTGGAGCTACCGCGCCAGCGCAGCAGCTTGCCGCGTGATTTGCTGACCGTGGCGCAGGTGGCCAACGCTCTGAACCAATGCGATGCGCACAGCTTGGACGGCATTCGTGACCGTGCGATTCTGGAGACCTTCTACGGCAGCGGCATCAGGAGGAGCGAGCTGGCGAACTTGAATATCACCGAGGTGGACACCGAGCGCGGCATCGTCATTGTGCGCAGTGGCAAAGGGCGCAAAGACCGCATCGTGCCGCTGGCTGGCCGGGCCTGCGCGTGGGTGGAGCGCTATTTGCGAGAAGTGCGCCCCGAGCTGCTTCAGGAGACAAC
>JAAUOI010000163.1 GCA_012036375.1 Allobrachymonas sp.
CGGCCATCATTTCATCCAGCTCCGATAGAGTAGGGCAGATACCATGGCGCGCCTTGCCCAGAGGGCTTGCTGCTCGGTTTCTTTTCTGACGCGATCGAAGCGCTCTACGAGCAGCACATCTTGCCCAACACTGAGCGCAACTGCACTGCCGCCACATCCAACCCCACCTCGCGCGCCAAGCGCATGGCGATGTATTCGGCTTTAACGACACTGTAGAGATCGGTAGTCGCAGAAAATTTGGCAATCCACTTTTGCTCGCCATCATCGAGCAAGACCTTGGGGCGAGCGCCGCCTAAAGAAGTGCCATGCAGCAAGGCTTGATCTAACTCGGCGGAGAGTGGAATACCTTGCTCCACTTTTTCAGCAGCCTGTAACAGCTCTTGCAAAGAGACTTGCTGCGCTTGCCGAGGGATGTATTGCGTGGGCGATTGCTGAAAATCGAGTGCACCAATTCTGTCGGAGCCCGATTCGAGCAAATAGGTGAGCTCATCAAGCTCGATTGCGGCGGCGTTGGTTCGCTGTGATCCCAGCTTGCGATTGATCAACACGCGCCGGCCCCAAGCATCTGGCGATGCATCGCGCAAGCAACTGGGCATGCTCAAGCCGGGGATGAGAGGGATGCTGCCTGCGCGAAGCGGCAGTTCGGGCTCGTAGAGGGAAATTGCATCGGGCCGCGCCAGATAGCTGCGGCCGTAGTTGAACACCAGTTGCGTGCCTTGCTTGGTCAGCAGTCCTGCAACCACAGCTTCTGTTGCGTCTGGCAGCCATATCCAGACATATGCCTCCGAATAGCTTGCTTTGATGTCAGAAGTCATCGTTCACCGACTTGGTTTTACTTCGGACGCTTTTAGGCAGCAAAGCCATTTTTTCGCGCTGCAATGCCAGATCGCTGGCCAATTGGCGATGGGTTTGATCGAACAAATGCACACCGCAAATCGTAGCCACCTCAAACACCACGCCAATCGAGCAACCGGGATCGCCGCGCTCGATGCGCTGAAGCAAGCTGGGGGAGATGCCCGCTCGCGCGGCGAGATCAACGATCGTCAATGCCTTGCGCACCCGCGCCTCGCGCACAAGCCGTCCCAACAGCTCCATCGCTTGCAGACTGTGTTGGGAATAGGAACGGGTGCGAGGCTTTGCCATAAAACTCATTAATGATGTTTTAAGTGTATTAAAACTCATTAATGATGATTATGCGGTGTCGCAGACTGGGTGTCAACCTCGCAAATAACGGGCACAGGCGATCTGTATCGCCTACGCATGTGAACGGTGGCGTTTAGGCTTTACGCGGCGCTTTGCTGGCGAAGGTTTTGCCCGCAGGTTTGCCAGCGGGTTTGAAGCCAGCTTTTGCAAAGGTCTTGGGCGCGGGCTTGCCGGCTTTGAAATCGCCCGCAGGCTTGGCAAAGCTCTTGCCGGGGCTGCCAGCGAACTTGGGCGCGGAGCCAAAGCCATCAACGCGGGGGGCGAAGCTGCCGCCAGATTTGCCAGCGAAGCCGCCGCGGTCTCCACCACGGTCTGCGCTGCCGCTGAAGCGATCATTGAAGCCGCCTTCTTTGCGATAGGGCTGACCCGTGGCGCTGCCGAAGCCACCTGCGCCGCTCTTGGCACCTCGGCCTTCAAATTTGCCATAGGTGTTGAACGCGCCGCTGGATTTTTTGCCCTCGAAGCCACTACTGAAACCGCCGCCTGCATTGCGATCAGCGAAGCCTCGGTCGCTCCCCCGATCATTAAAGCCACCGCCGAAGCCGCCGCCGGCGTTGCGATCTGCAAAGCCGCCACGATCCCCACCACGGTCATTAAAACGCTCATTTGAGCGCTCGCCGCCGAAGCTGCGGCCGCCACGGTCTCCGCCAAAACCACCACGGTCACCGCCGCGATCACTAAAGCCACGCCCTGCGGGCTTGCCAAAGGATTTGCCGAACGGCTTTTTCTCTCTGACGCGCTCGGTCGGCTCTAAGCCGGGAATAACATCTGGGCGGAATTGCTGGCGCGTGTAGTCTTCAATATCGCGAATGCGGAAACGGTCGCGCGGCTCGGCAAACGTCACGGCCATGCCATCGCGGCCGGCGCGGCCTGTGCGGCCGATGCGGTGCGTGTAGTCTTCGGCTTTCATGGGCAAGCCGTAGTTGAAGACGTGGGAGATGCTGGGCACGTCGATGCCGCGTGCGGCAACATCTGTCGCCACCAAGAATTGAATATGGCCGTCGCGCAGTGCTTTGAGGCGGCGGTTACGCAGGCCTTGGCTTAATGCGCCATGCAATGCAGCGGCATCAAAGCCCGAGTCGATCAAATCTTGCGCGAGCGCATCGCATTCAATCTGCGTGCTGGCAAACACGATGGCTTGCACAATGGAAGTCTCGCGCATCCAATGGTCGAGCAGCTTGCGCTTGTGCACCAAGTTGTCGGCCCAGAAGAGTTTTTGCGTGATATTGGCGTGCTTTTCTTGCGGGCTGTCGATCGTGATGCGCTGGGCGGCTTTGCCGTTGTCGCGCATCACGCGCGTGGCCAATTGTTGAATACGCGCAGCAAACGTCGCGCTGAACATCATAGTTTGCTCGCGCTTTTCAGTGAGCTGATGGATCGCGGCGAGATCATCGGAGAAGCCGAGATCGAGCATGCGGTCTGCCTCATCGAGCACGAGGCATTTCACGCCTTCGCATTTGATCTGGCCATTGCGCTGCAAATCGAGCAAGCGGCCGGGCGTGGCCACCACGAGATCAGCATTTTGCAATTTAGCGATTTGAATTTGATACGGCAGGCCGCCAATCACGTTGGCCACGCGAACGCCGGTCATGTGGCGAGCCAGGTCAATTGCATCGTTAGCCACCTGCTGCGCCAGCTCGCGCGTGGGGCACAAGATGAGCGCCTTGGGCGTGGCGGCTTTGAAATTGCGCGGGTCAATCGGGTTTTTACGACGCGGCTTTTTGGGCATCTCCTCGCCAGCAGCGGCAGCTTCTGCGAGCTTTTTCGACCAAGCGAGGCTTTCTTGGCGCTCACGTTCGCGTTGCTCGATATCCAAGCGATGCAAGATGGGCAGTAAGAAAGCGGCGGTTTTGCCAGAGCCGGTTTGGCTGGAAACCATCAAGTCGTTGATGATTTGAGCAGCCTGCTCTTGACCTTCAACGGCTGACGCCACCATCGCCAACGGCAACACACGCGCTTGCACGGCGGTCGGCTGGGTATAGCCCAAGCCTGCAATGGCTTTGAGCAATGCAGCGGATAGGCCGAGTTCTTCAAAGGGGTTGGGGCCGGCGGGCTCAGCAGCCTGCGGGCTATCAGTCGCCTCTTCTACAGATGACGCGAGCGTTTCATCACGCGATTCATTTACTATGGATTCGATAGCACTCGGCGCAGATTCTATGCTGGCTACATCCATATTTTGATCTAAAAAGCTATCATTGAAGTCGTTCATGCAAAAGCTCAACACGCGCACAGCCAAGCAGGGCGCGTGAGTCCTATTTTTTGTCTGAAGGGTCGAATGAATTGACCACTTTCGGACGGATTGATATCACATCAACCATCCAACAAGTGTGACTGGGCAGAAGACCATTTGCAGGTTCTGGCCCGGTGGCGACTCTGTTGTCTCAGTCGTCTGTTGACGACCGGGTTGAGCGCCCGAGGTGTATGGTGATGCACAAAATTCGGGAAAACCCGAAGCACGTATTATGGCATGAGTTACACGGGTATACGGTTCAGCAACTCGGGCAACCTAGAGGGTTTGATCAAATTCAAGATCGGCGGCGGTGCCGAATCGAAGACCAAGCTCATTGGAGTTTTGCAATGAGGGAGGCGGTCGATGCGTCTACGCCCTGTGTATTGCCCGAGAGCAAACGCGCCTCCACATCTTTGGCGAGCACCTTGCCCAGCTCCACGCCGAATTGATCATAGCTGTTGATGCCCCAGATTGCGCCGCTGACGAAGACGCGGTGTTCATAAAGCGCGATCAATGCACCGAGGGACGCGGGCGTGAGTGAATCTAAAACGAAAAACGTGCTCGGGCGGTTGCCGGGGAAATGGCGGTGGCCGTCTGCACTTTCTTTACCTTGCAAGAAAGCCTGAGCCTGCGCCACGGCATTGGCCAGCAGCTTGGTGTGATGGCCTGCCAGATCATGCGAGGCTTGTTTGACCGCGATGAATTCAAGCGGAATCGCCTCCGTGCCTTGGTGCAGCATTTGGAAAAAGGCATGCTGCCCGTTCGTACCCGGCTCGCCCCAAATCACGGGGCTGGTGTGGAACGGTAAAGCTTGGCCAGTTTTGTCCACACGCTTGCCATTGCTCTCCATCTCGAGCTGTTGCAAGTAAGCAGGAAAGCGCTTCAAGGCGCTGTGATACGGCGCAACGCAGCGGCTGGTGAAGCCATGAAAATTGCGATACCAAACATCGAGCAGGCCAAGGCGTACAGGAAGACTGCTCTCCAGTGGAGCACTAGCGAAGTGCTCATCCATCTCGGCAGCGCCTTGGAGGAACTGGCGAAAACCATCCGCACCAATCGCAATCGCCAGCGGCAAGCCAATCGCGCTCCACAAGCTATAGCGCCCGCCCACCCAATCCCAAAAGCCGAAGGTGGTGGTGATACCGAATTCGTTGGCAGCTTTCACGTTTGTGGTGAGCGCGGCGAAATGTCGCGCGGTATCCGTGCCGCCCTGCGCTTCAAACCAAGCCTTAGCGGAGAGCGCATTCGTCATCGTCTCAATCGTGGTGAAGGTTTTGGAGGCGATGAGGAAAAGCGTATTTTGTGCGTTCAGGGTTTTAAGCGTGGCAGCAAGCTCATGGCCGTCGATATTCGAGACGAAATGAAAGCGTTTTTTCGGCGTAGCGAATTCTTGTAAAGCCATCGTGGCCATGGCGGGGCCCAGATCAGAGCCGCCGATGCCGATGTTGACCACATCGGTGATTGCATCATCTGCGCGGATCTGCTCGGCATAAGTGAGCATGGCATGCAAGACGGCATGCACTTCTTGAAGGCGACTGCTGATTGCTCCTGAATCAGTAGCACTCTGCGCAGTATTGATGCCGGCGATTGGCTGTTTTTGCCTTAAAAGTGTGTGTAGAACCGCACGTTGCTCGGTGTTGTTGATGGGCTCACCAGCGAGCATCGCATCGCGTTGATTCTCCAAGCCGCATTCACGAGCAAGCTGCATGAGCAGTGCTTCAGTGGCTGCATCGATTCTGTTTTTTGATAAATCCGCAAATAGATGTGGTGCGACTTGGCTGAGCTGAGTAACTCGCTCAGTATCTTGCGCTAATGCAATTCGCGCATCGAAACTTTTCCCGCAAGCAGCGAAATGATCGCCCAACAGTTTCCATGCTGCGGTTTGATCACAAGGGGTGAAATTCATATCGCGCATATCGCCTCCAATGTATTCAACTGAATGTATTAAAATAAATGTATGCTTATTACTGAGGTACGCTATGAACCGCACCACGATTTTCGCTGATCCGTATTTGCTGCAAGAGCTGCGCACGCTGTCTCAAGAGCAAAAGAAATCGCTGTCGGCAACGATCCGCGAGGCTTTGGAGAGCTATGTTCATGCCAAGCGCAGCAGCCAACCCAGATTGAGCTTTGCGGGCAAATTCAAGAGCGGCCAAACGGATATTGCTGATCGCCACGAAGAGCTGCTTTGGAAGTAAGGACTGATGAAAACCTGCGTGCTCGACACAGGAATTGTGTATGCCTTGTTTGATGCGGGCGACCGCTGGCATGCGCAGGCGCTTGCCTTTGCCAATACCTACGCCGGCAAGCTGGTGATACCGCAAACTGTCATACCTGAAACTGCATACTTTCTGAGCAAATACTTGGGCGATGAGGCGGAGCGGGAATTCGCCCAAGCCTTGATCCGGCAAGATTTTCATATGGAGGCGCTTACTGCCGCAGACATGCAGCGTGTGGGGCAATTGCTGAATGCGCATCGTGCGCCCAACATTGGGATTGTGGATGCCTCAGTGGCCGCGATTGCCGAGCGCCTCAAAACCCAAGATGTCGCCACCACAGACAGAAGGCACTTTACTGGCATGAAAACGTCCAAGGGAAAAGATTTCAATCTTCTGCCGTAATCAGTGGGGCTGTGCTTAAGCCGCCTTGATCAAAGCTTCAAGTTTCAATGCATCAGCAGCAAACGCGCGGATGCCTTCGGCGAGTTTTTCTGTGCCCATCGCGTCTTCGTTCAATGCAAAGCGGAAGGCGGCTTCGTTGTAGCTTATGGCGGGCGCTTCTAATTTCATAGCATTCTGCGCAGATAATACGCCGGCCAGTGGCATATTTGATCCGATAAGCTGTTGTAAAAGCTCTGGGCTGATGGTGAGCAGATCGCAGCCTGCCAAGGCGATGATTTGACCGATATTGCGAAAGCTCGCGCCCATGACTTCGGTTTTGATACCGTTCTTTTTGTAGTAGTTGTAAATGCGGGTGACGGATTTCACGCCGGGGTCATTGCTTAATGCGTTGTCTGCCTCTACCCATGATTGACCCGCAGACTTTTTGTACCAATCATAAATGCGCCCAACGAATGGGCTGATGAGTTGCACTTTCGCTTCGCCGCAGGCCACGGCTTGGCAGAAGGCAAACAGCAGGGTGAGGTTGCAATGGACCCCCTCTTTCTCTAGCTCGCCAGCGGCTTGAATGCCTTCCCAAGTCGAAGCCAGCTTGATCAAGATGCGCTCTTGCGGAATACCTACCGCTTTCGCCATGGCAATGATGCGCTTGGCGCGAGTGACATTGGCCGCTTGATCAAACGACAGTCGCGCATCCACTTCCATGACACGCGGCCCGGGATCGATGCTCACAATTTCTTGGCCGAAACGCACAGACGAGGCGGTCGATCAACTCATCCATCGGCGCGTTCGGATGCGCCGCTTTGACTTGCGCGATCAAAGGTGCATATTCCGGCTTTTGCACAGCCTCAGAATC
>JAAUOI010000164.1 GCA_012036375.1 Allobrachymonas sp.
ATCGAGCGGCAAGCTCCTCATCCTAGTGCATGGCCTGTGCATGAATGATCTGCAATGGCTGCGCCAGGGTCATGACCATGGTGTCATGCTTGCCGCGCAACGCGGGTATGAGCCAGTCTATCTGCACTACAACACGGGTCGCCCGATTCATGAAAATGGTCACGATTTCGCTGCGCTGCTGGAGCGCACGCTGCAGCAGTGGCCGGTGCCCGTCACAGAACTGGTGATGATGGGCCACAGCATGGGCGGCTTGGTATCGCGCAGCGCTTGCCATCATGCCAGCCAAGCCCAACACAAGTGGGTTCAGCATGTCAGCCAACTGATCACGCTGGGCACGCCCCACGCAGGTGCGCCACTGGAGCGTGCAGGCCGGGGCGTGGACTATTTGCTCGGCATCAGCCCGTATTCAGCGCCGCTGGCCAAGCTGGGCCTCGTGCGCAGCGCGGGTATTCAGAATTTACGCGATGGTGCTGTGACAGCTCCAGGCGAGCCTCCCGTATGGCCTCGGCATATCAAGCTGTATGCATTGGCTTGCACCAAGCAAAAACCGCCCGAGGGAAAAACCAAAACCGATCTTGCTGCGCCTTTGAAACGCTTGCTCGGCGATGGTCTCGTTCCCGTGAAAAGCGCTCTAGGGCAGGAGGACATTCCCAAGCTCGGCTTGCCTTTGCGCCTGCCGGCTTCGCGCCAAGCCATCATCTACGAAACGGATCATTTCCAAATGCTGTCCAGCAAACACGTGGCGAAGTACTTGCTTCAATGGTTAAAGGTTTGAGGCACACAGCTTATTCCATTTCTAAATCATTCCTGTACGTCGTTGCGACTCCTAGCTGTGCTAATGCACTATCGTCGTCGTCGCGTCTAGTCTAGAAATGATTTAGAAATGGAATTAGAGCTTGAAACTGACGTTTTCGTTTTTGATTTTGCGCAGTAAATCGGCCAAAGTTTTGCCTGCTTCGTCTCTGAAATTTTTATCCGTGAGCTGCAAGGATTCGATGCGATCAATCCGAAAGCTGCGGAAATCTTGGCGCGATTGGCACCAAGCGGCCAGCGTCCAGACCCTGCCCCAATAAAACACGCCCAGCGGGCGAACCTTACGCTCGCTGCGCTTGCCGCTCACATCTCGGTAAGCGATTTCGCACATGCGCTTGGCCTCTGCCGCTTCGCGCAGCAGTTGCAAGGTGTTTTGCTCTTTAGACTCCAAGCCGACGGGTGCCTCCATCACTACCAAGCTCTCCGCCGCCGCCCGCGCCGCTGCGGGCAACACGCTGATGACGCGAGACAGCGCATCTTGCGCACCCGCAGCCAGTTGCGGATCAAGCCAAGTCTGTGCGATGCGCACCGCTGCCACCAAAGCTTGCGCCTCTTCATTAGAAAACATCAAAGGCGGCAAATCAAAGCCTTTGCCCAGGCGATAGCCCACGCCGGCTTCGCCCTCCAGCGGCACGCCTTGCCGCTGCAAATCTGCCACATCTCGGTACACCGTGCGCTCAGAAATCTCTAGGCGATCCGCGAGCCAAGCCGCCGTTGTCAGCCGGCGACCTCGGATGAGTTGGACGATTTGAAACAGACGATCAGCGCGGCGCATTGCTCTAGTTTATAAGCAAAATGAATCATTCGCCGGCATAGAATATGCGCGGAGTGCTATGAAAACAATAGTGATTAAATTCCATCACTTCGTCAGCATGATGATCGTGCATCGACCTTGACCAGATTGCGCATCAAGCCAGCGCATGCAAGCCGACTCGGTTGCCTTCGCAGTCAATGAATATGGCAAAAAAGCCCATGCCTGGTGGCAAAGCCGTTTTCGGCACGATGATTTTTCCGCCGGCTTGCTCGGCTCGATCAATCCATGCACCAATGCTGGGGGCCGCATTGAGGTAGACCAAGCTGCCTTCTTGCGAAGGTTGAGTGTGTGGATCATATTGCAAGCAACCTGTCACGGCTTCTTGCTCCTTGACCGGGAAGGTGGCCATCTCCCCGCCCGGCGGCCAAAAGCTTCGCGACTCATGGCTTGGCCAGTGAGTGTTTGATAAAACGTGAGTGCTCGCGTCATGTCAGTGACGGGAATCTCAAACCAAGTGATAGCGTTTTGCATGAATTTTTCCTTGTGAATCACTCCAATTGAGTGCAGGTGTAGTCTGCTGCCAGCCTCCTGACAGCGTGGTGTCAGCAGCAGCAGCCGTTGGTGCAAAAAAATACTTTTTCGGGTTTCCAGTAAGAGAAAACCAGAGTAAAAAAGAACGAACGTTCGTTTAATAATCCGCATCGCGTTCACACGCTGCGCTTCGTTTAATTTCAATAACGCTGAAGCCTCAGGCTCAGCAAAAATCACTAGGAGACAAACCTTGAAACGCTTTCTCGTTGCATGCGCGACTTCGCTCGCTTTATTGTCCAGCCCCACTTCGCTCACTGCTGCCGACACCTATACGCAGACCAAATACCCCATCGTGCTGGTGCACGGTTTGCTGGGTTTTGACGCGCTCGGGCCAGTTCAGTATTTCTATGGTGTGCCTGCAGAGCTGCGTCGCAGTGGCGCGACGGTCTACACCGCGAGCGTGTCGCAATCGAACAGCACCGAACTGCGCGGCGAGCAATTGCTCAAGGAATTACAGACGCTCAAAGCGCGTTACGGTCACACAAAATTCAACTTGGTTGGCCACAGCCACGGTGGCAACACGATTCGTTATGTCGCCGGCATCTCTCCCAGCTTGGTAGCCAGCGTAACGACTGTGGGCACGCCGCACCAAGGCAGCAAAACGGCCGATGGCCTGCAAGGCATCACGAATTGGACGGGCACGACAGGACTGGTGGCCGGTGTGGTCAACGGCCTGAGCAGCGTGATCGCGTTCTTGTCGGGCAGCAGCGCTAACCCGCAAAACGCATTGGCTTCGCTTCAATCGCTGTCCACGCGCGGCGCACAAGATTTCAACCGCCGCTTCTCCCAAGGTGCGCCGACCACATCCTGCGGGCAGGGCCCAGAGCTGGCCAGCAACGGCGTACGCTATTACTCGATGGGTGGCACATCGGTGCTGACCAACGTGTTGGACGTGTCCGATGGCTTCTTGGGCGCAGCCTCACTGTTCTTTGGATTTGAGCAAAACGATGGTCTGGTTGGACGCTGCTCCAGCCGCTGGGGCAAGGTGCTGCGCGACGACTACAACTGGAATCACGTGGATGAAATCAACCACGTCTTTGGCCTGCGCAGCATTTTCAGCTCAGACCCGATCACGGTGTACCGCGCTCAGGCCAATCGCCTGAAAAATCTCGGCCTTTGAGTTTTTTGAGTCAAAAGTGACTCTGGCCGGCATGAAATCTGCGCGAAGTGCTACACTTTTCGTAGTGGTTGCCGTAGCGGCTTGGGCGGTGTGGACGCTCTGGCCCATGCGGAACAGCCTGAAGCTGCGCACACATCAGTCGCGTCGGGTTGGCAACAACCCGGCGCGGCCAATCCGTTTGGGCAAGGCGCACCTCAATCGCAGCGCCCCGAGCCGTCAAGTAGCCTAGCCAACCCGCAACCGCCCGATTTGACGGGCAGCTCACTTGCCGGCACACAGCCCGATGGCGATTGGGGTGTGAATGCACAAGGGCGGCTCAAACCCAGCCGTGCACTGCGCCAGCGCTTTGATTACTACCTGAGCCTCGTGGGCGAGATGCCGCTGGCCAGCATTGAGGCGGCGTTTCGCTCTGCGGCCGAGAAAGACTTGAAAGAGCCCGCGCTCGGCGAGGCGCTGGCTTTGTGGGGCAAATACGTTCAGCTCCAGCAGCACAGCTGGAAACATGCCGTGAATTTGAAAGAGCCCGCGAGCTGGAGCGCCGCCTTGGGAGAGCGCCAAATCATGCGCCGCCACATGCTCGGCGCAGATGTGGCCTATGCGTTTTATGCAGAGGAAGAAGTGCAATTGCAGCAGATGCTGACTCAAGTGCAAACAGGACAACAAGGCCAAACCAGTCTAGCCGCCCTAACGCATCCCCCCGTGCTGCATCCTCAGGCTTTAGAGCGCGAAGCTGCGGTAGAGGCGCAGTGGCAGCAATGGGAGCAGCGTTTGAATACCGCGCGTGGCCAAATCAAAGCTTTTTCTCAATCGCCCGAGCTGTCCGAACCTCAGCGCCAGCAGGCGATTGCTCAGTATTTGATCGAGCACTTCAGCGGCACAGAGCTACAGCGGGCCAAAGCTTTGCTTGGGCAGTGATGCGCGTGCTCTATACAAGGTACGGCCCGGGCAGAAAATCACTTGAAGCCAGTAGCGCTTCAACATCCTAAAAATCGTTTATAATCATGGGCTTGGCATAAATTTCAGCAGTTCCTTGGGGCTTGCAGGATTGATAGCCAACACATAAGAGCGACCTAGGCCAAACAAGGGCTTTGCATCCGTGCAAAGAACGCCTAAGAGCTTGTTAAACGAAAGTTCGGAGCATTTCATGCCCAAAATGAAAACCAAGAGCAGCGCGAAGAAGCGATTCCGCGTGCGCCCAGGTGGCAGCGTCAAGCGCGGCCAAGCGTTCAAACGCCACATCCTGACCAAGAAAACCACCAAGAACAAACGCCATCTGCGCGGCTCCACAGGCGTTCATGAGACCAATATGGGTCACATGGCGCAAATGTTGCCCGGCATGGGCGTGGCTTAACACCGTTTAAAGGAGAAAATATATGCCTCGCGTTAAACGTGGTGTTACGGCACGTGCCCGTCACAAAAAAGTTCTAAAACTCGCCAAAGGCTTCCGCGGTCGCCGTGGAAATGTGTTCCGCATCGCCAAAGAAGCGGTGATGAAGGCAGGCCAGTATGCCTACCGCGATCGCCGCACCAAAAAGCGCGTGTTCCGCCAGCTCTGGATTGCGCGTATCAACGCCGCAGTTCGTGGCCTCGGCATGACCTACAGCCAATTTGCCAACGGTATCCGCAAAGCCGGCATCGCCATTGACCGCAAAGTGCTGGCCGATTTGGCTGTGCATGACGGTGCGGCATTTGCGGCGATTGTGAATCAAGTGAAAGCCAAACTGGCTGCTTAATTTCACATCCGAGTTGCTATTTTTATAGTAGCACCTCGCGCAGTAAAATCAAGGGCTAGAGCCGCATTTCGGCACTAGCCCTTTTTCAATTTTTAATATTGGAATAAGTATGTCAGGCGATGCGGAAAATGGATGGCAAGAGCTATGGGATTCACGCGCTGAAGCACTTGCTAAAGTATTTGGTAAATACGACGATACTATTCTTCACGCCTCAGTTCCGTTTGAAATGGGGCAGGATGTAGGCGGAAGTCCTGATGTTCTGTCATTTCCGCATCATACTGACGGCGTGTTGTACGTTACGGCAGATTTGATCGGCTCAGATCAGCGACCAAATTCAGAAGGTCAATATGAGTTAGCAGTTGTTCACTCAGCAGGTGACGATTGGGGAATTTCAATCATTGCCATTTGTCTTACTACACAATAGACAATGTAATTGAAGACGGTGAGACGATGGATATAGGTGAGGCCGCTCCTTCTGACTCCACAATCACTGCGCTGTTTTTCAGGCGGATCGCTAAATTAAATGTAATAAACCAAAAATCAAATGTTATTTGTTGTGTTGGTCTTACGAGAGAAGAGCTTGATTACAAAAGCAAGCATGGCTCAGAAGCATTGATTGAAAAACTCGGCGACGATTTTGTTCTTACGGATATGAAGCGTGCTAGCAAAGTCTGACAAATAGTTTTTACTTATGAATGACCTCGATACTATTATCTCCAGCGCACAGAGCGCTTTCGCCGCAGCCAGCACGCCCGCTGAACTAGAAAATGCCAAGGCGCAATTTTTGGGCAAAAGTGGTCAGCTCACCGAGTTGATGAAGGGTATGGCTGCTTTGTCGGTTGAAGAGAAAAAGACACGCGGCGCGGCCATTAATGTGGCCAAGCAGGCCGTGGAATCTGCTTTGACGGCGCGTCGCCAAGCTTTGGCGGATGCTGAACTCGATAAGCAACTTAAAGCCGAAGCGCTCGACGTAAGCTTGCCCGGCCGCCAGCGCGGGCAGGGCGGATTGCACCCCATTGCGCTGGCTTGGGATCGCATTGAGCAAATCTTTGGCTCGATGGGTTTTGATGTGGCGGATGGCCCGGAGATTGAGAACGATTGGTTCAATTTCACGGCGCTGAATAATCCACCGAATCACCCCGCACGTTCGATGCAGGATACGTTTTACGTCGATATGAACGACGAAGAGGGGCAACCGTATTGTCTGCGCACCCATACGAGCCCAATGCAGATTCGCTTTGCGACGGCGCATGCGAAGAAATACGCTAATAGATTACAAGCGCCCGCTGAGGGCGGTCGTTCCAGCTTCCCTGAAATTCGCGTGATCGCACCCGGTCGTACCTATCGCGTGGACAGCGATGCCACGCATTCGCCGATGTTTCACCAATTCGAGGGCCTGTGGCTCGGCGAAAACGTGAGCTTCAAAGATCTCAAAGTCACCTTCCTCAATTTCTGCAAAACTTTCTTTGAAGACGACGGCTTGGTGATGCGCTTTCGCCCGAGCTACTTCCCCTTCACCGAGCCCAGCGCCGAGATTGATATTCAATTCTCCAAAGGGCCCCTTGCTGGCCGCTGGCTCGAAGTGGCAGGCTCTGGTCAGGTGCATCCGACCGTGGTGCGCAACATGGGGCTCGATCCCGAGAAAATCATTGGCTTTGCGTTCGGCAGCGGTATTGATCGGCTAGCGATGCTGCGCTATGGCGTGAATGATTTGAGATTGTTTTTTGAAGGCGATGTGCGGTTTTTGTCGCAGTTTCGTTGAACTGGTGTTCTAAGGAATCTAGGTAACGCGAAAAGCGCTAAAACAACGCGAAAAAACGCAAAAAAGAAAACCCTATTCA
>JAAUOI010000165.1 GCA_012036375.1 Allobrachymonas sp.
CCGCCAACCTGTTTGTCGCAGGCTTCATCGGCAATCCTTCCATGAACTTAATCCAAGGCAAGCTGCAAAGTGGTGCTTTCGTGGCCGAGGGCATGCGCATAGCAAACGCTGGGCGCGGCGATCACGATGCCGTGGTGCTGGGCATCAGGGCTGAAGACCTCATGCTCGCAAACACCGACAACGCCAACATCACTGGCAACGTATTTTCTTTTGAGCTGACGGGCGATGCCACCCTGATCACTTTGCAATGCGCTGCGCAGCGCATCACGGCACGCTCAAGCAAAGAATTCCGCGCGGGTATTGGCCAGAAGCTCGGTTTTTTAGCGTCCCCTGAGCGCTGTTATATGTTCGATAGTCAAACGCAGAACCGGCTGCGTTTTGGCTCCTGATTCATCCGGTTTTTTTGGAGTCAACCTCATGAAATCCACCCTCCGTCGTTCTCTGCTGGCAGCGGCTGCAGTTGCCACGATTTTGCCCGGCATCGCTCAGGCACGTTGCGACAAATTGGTCAACCCAAAAGCAGGCGAAATCAACATCATCGGCAACAGCTTCCCTGCGCTGCAGCACATTGCCAAAGAAATGGAAAGCTGCACCCAAGGCGGTTTGAAAGTGCAATTCAAAATGACGCCCAATGCGCGCGCCGAAATTGAGCAGACTTTTGCTTCGACGGGCAAAGTGCCTTTCGATGCCGCTGTGGTTTCGGGCGGTGTATTCACCAACCTCAATGCCCTGGGCCAATTGCAGCCGATGACGGATTTGGTGGAGAAATACAAAGCCAAATACAAGATCGAAGAAAACATGCTCGTTCGCATCAACGGCCAGGTGATGGCCATTGCCTTCATGCAAAACGCGCAGAACCTCTATTACCGCAAAGACCTGCTCGACAAGCATGGCATCAAAGCACCGACCACCTATGCCGAGATGCTGGCTGCCGCCAAGATGCTCAAAGAAAAGGAGCCCAGCATTCAAAACCCGATTGCACAAACCTTCTCGCGTGGCTTTGACAGCCAGGTGGAGTTCGTCAATATGTTCGTTGGCTATGGTGGCCGCTTCTTCAAACAAGGCTCAGCACAACCTGATTTCAGCAGCGATGCGGGTGTAAAGGCACTGGAAAACATGCGCGCCATGACGACTTTCATGACGCCTAACTTCTTGGCCTCCAATAGCGATGATGTGATGAACCAATTCCAGCAGGGCACGGCTGCCATGGGTGTACTGTGGGCTTCGCGTGCTGCGCGTATGGATGATCCGGCTGCATCCAAGATCGTAGGCAAGATGGAATTTACGGCTGCGCCAGCCGCAGTTGCTGGCGGCAAGAGCGCTACGCACCTGTGGTGGGATGGTGTGGTGATGCCCAAAAACCTGAGCGGTGATCGTGAAACAGTCTTCCAAGTGCTGATGGAATCACTGGATGAAGAGACGATGAAAAAAGGCAACGATCTGACGGTTTGGATTCGTTCAGCCTACAAGCCAACCCGCTTTGGCACAGGCGTGACCGCTTCTGCAAAAGCGGGGGCTCCGATTTGGCCGACCGAGCCCTACTTCAGCTTGGCTCAGGGCGAGATTGGCAAAGTGATTCCTGATGTGCTCACAGGCGCAATGACTCCCAAGGCGGCTCTCGATGTTGCTGCAGCTGCTTATGTGAAAGCCGCCACAGAAAAAGGCTTCATCAAATAAATTGCTTTTGATGCCATGAAGCTTCCTACCTTCGTTCGCTTCGTCGCGCCATCCGTGCTGCTGATGCTCACGCTGATGGCGCTGCCGCTGCTCGTCACGTTTTACTTGTCGGTGCGCAACTGCGTGCCCGATATGGAGATCGTGAAAGTGCAGCAATCCGGTCCGTTTGGCAGCACGGAAAGCGTGACGCAGCGAGTGAAGGTGGACGCTCAAGGCAAGCCCATCACGATTTGCAAATTTGTAGGTTTGGAATATTTCCGCAGTGTGCTAGGAATCAGTAAACTCGATGCTACAAGTAGCATAGCAAATGAGCCAGATTCTATGCCGGGTAGTGGCTCAAATTCCTCACAAAACTCATCTCAAGGCAAGCGCTCAACCGAGTTCATGGGCGCGCTCAGGTTCACCCTGCTCTACACCTTGGTCACCACCCCCTTTGTGCTGCTCTTGGGTTTTTAGTAGCGCTCGGTGTGAACGCATCAGCCAAGCGATGGAGAGGCACCTTCATCACCGCTTCGCTCATGCCTTTTATTATCACGCCCGTTGTTGCCGCCCTGTCCATCAAATGGCTGTTTCGCGACAACGGCCTCGTGCCCTACTTTCTCTCTCAGTTTGGCGTATCCGTTTTTTGGATGGCCGAGGCTTGGTCGGCTCGCTTCCTCATCATTCTTTATGGCATTTGGCACTCCGCACCCTTTGCCTTCATCGTGCTCTATGCAGGCTTGCAGTCTGTGCCGCAAGATTCGCTAGAAGCGGCCACCATTGATGGCGCGACGCGCTGGCAAAAGCTCTGGTACGTCACGCTGCCGCACTTATCTCCTCTGATCATTTTCATCACGCTCATTCACTTGATGGATGCGTATCGCGTCTTTGAGCCGGTGGTCGTGCTCACGCAAGGCGCGTTCACCACCAGTGTGCAGTATTTGACTTACTACACTCTCGTGCAGGAAAACAACCCTTACAAAGCCAGTGCCGCAGCCGTGCTCACCACAGCAGGAATTTTCATCCTTCTGATTCCGCTGCTGGTGAAGACTTGGAAAGAACAACGCCGAGGCGCATGATGAAAAAAAATTCACTTGGCATTCAAACTCTGATCTACGGCGGCTTATTTGTTTGGCTGATGTTGGCCAGCCTGCCTATCGTCTGGACGGCCATCATCTCCTTGCGCCAATATGTGGATGCGTTTTCCATCCCCGTGAAATGGCTCGCACCCATCACTTTTGAGAACTACACCACCCTGTGGATCGATAAAGCGTTTTACAAGAATTTTCTCAACACCTCCATCGTCACCTTCGGCACGGTGAGCATATCGCTGACTGTAGGTTGCCTCGCGGGCTATGCGCTTTCGCGCTACCGTGGCTCGCTCGGGTTTTGGCTGCTCATCATCGCACTCATCTTTCGCTCGCTGCCGCATTCCACGCTCCTGCCCTCGTTCTATGTGATGTTTGATGCGATCGGGATTCGCAACGAATACTTCACATTGATTATGGTGCTGGTGGCCATCAATCAACCATTCACCATTTGGATGCTGCGCAGTTTTTTTGTGAATATTCCGAATGAATTGGATGAGGCAGCCTTGGTCGATGGTTGCTCGCGTTTCCAAGCCTTTCGCCGAGTGATTATTCCCGTCATGTGGCCGGGCGTGATCACCACCGGCTTATTCAGCTTCTTGCTCGCCTACAACGACTTCTTGCTCAGCTCATCACTCGTCAACGCCGACAAAATGACCATGCCCGCTGCGATTGCCAACGCGATCAATGCAGAAAGCGAAGCCTTTCTGATGCAAGGCGTGGCAGGCGCAGTGAGCATCACGATTCCATTGGTCATCCTCGTGATTATTTTTCAAAAGCAAATTGTCTCAGGGCTCACGCAAGGTGCTGTCAAAGGTTGATTTTTTATATGAAATAGGCCTCTCGCCGGCATGAAATATGCGCGGCGTGCTATTGATTCCATAGTCACTGAGAACTTCATCCTAGGATTCCTATGACCACAAGCTACACGAACGAGCAACTGCAAGCGCGCTTCATCCCCGCCAGCGGCTTGCGCTACAGCACCGATGCGTTTATTGATTACCGCATCCCCGGTTGCGGTCCGAAGAAGAATTACGCGCTGATCGGCCCAGGCGTGTCGCAAAACCCCAATCAACCCGTGAGCCTGCGCGAGAAGCATGGCTTTCAAGTCGGCGGTGTGGCCATGGGCCCTGGTGTGACGAATCCGCCGCATATGCATTTCACGGCGGAAGTGTTTATTTGCACGCGCGGCAGTTTCTCGCTGCACTGGGGCTTTAATCCCGAACGCCATGAATACGGCTTGGCTGAAGGCGATATTGCATCCATCCCTACTTGGATTTATCGCGGCTTTCAAAGTCACGGCACGAAAGATGGCGGTGAAGGTTTCATGTTCACCGGCCTCGGGCAGGATGACACGGGCGGCATCCTCTGGGGCGCTGCCACGCTGCAAGCTGCTCGCGAGCAAGGCGTGCATTTGACGGAAGACTACCAAATCATCGATGAGCATTTAGGCGGCAAATGGGATGGTTCAATGAAACGCCTAGAGCCTATGACACCGCAAGAGGTGAGCCAACTGCGCACATGGAGCCCGCAGCAAATGCGAGGGCGCGTAGTGAAGTTTGCTGAGCTGGATTGGTCACCCCGCGCCTTACTCGATAACGCCTTACCCGGCTGCGGCGCGAGCCTCGCACCCGTGATTGGCCACGGCATGAGCGCCGAGCGCAACCATCTCGCGCCGATCATGAATGCGCATGGCTTCTCGATTGAATGGCTCAAAATTCCTGCTGGCGGCAGTGTGAGCTGCCATCAGTTGGCTTCCAAACAGGTGGTGGTTGTGTACCAAGGGATTATCGAGATTTTGATACAAAATGAGCCGTTTGCCGGCATAGAATATGCGCCGAATGCTACGAAAATAGTAGCAAATGGAAATGCGCAAGGCAACGACAGCTACGCCATGCCAGCCAGCGTGTGGCGCAGTTATCGCAACGCCGGTAACCAAGAAGCTGTGGTGCTGCTCATGACACCGGGCGATGAACGCAAGCGCATCTCTTGGTCGCCTGAAGTTGCCGCTGCTGCGGCTCAAGCTGGTTGGGGCATGGATGCCAATGGCTACGTCGGCCTCAAGCGCTACATTGATCGCTCACAGCGATAACTCAAAAAATCCCTCTGTCTCGAAAGAAAAACTAGCATGACTAACCGCATCCTCACCACCCACGTCGGCAGCCTGCCGCGCCCGCAGCGCGTGGTCGATCAGCTCTTCGCCCAAGACGCGAATCTCAATTACAACGAAGCTGAGTTTGACCGCATCATGATCGCCGAGACGGATGCAGTCGTCGCTGCGCAAGTCGATGCGAAGGTCGATATCGTGAGCGATGGCGAGATGAGCAAGATCAGCTACGCCACCTACATTCGCCACCGCCTCACCGGCTTCGAAATCGGCGAAATGCCCCGCGCCACACCGCGCGATTTGGATGATTTTCCCGATTTCAAAGAGCGCTTGGCCAAGCTGGGCGCCACGCCCAAATACCACCGCCCGATTTGCACCGGGCCCATTGCCGTGAAAGATTTAAGCGGGCTGTATAAAGACATTGCGAATTTGCAAGGCGCAGTGAAAAAGCGGGCGAGAACAACAAACCAGTTCGCGCCTTCATGAATGCCGCCAGCCCCGGCGTGATTGCCGTGTTTCAGCCGAACAAATATTACGCCTCGCATGAAAAATATTTGGAAGCCTTGGCCAATGCGATGCAAACCGAATACGAAGCGATTGTGGCTGCGGGCTTAGATTTGCAAATCGATGCGCCCGATCTCGGTATGGGTCGCCACATCAAATTCCGCGACGATACCGAGGCCGAATTTTTGCGCAATGCCAATCTTCAGGTTGAAGCGCTCAACCACGCGCTGCGCAATATCCCCGCAGAACGCATCCGCATGCACATCTGCTGGGGCAATTACGAAGGCCCGCATCATCACGACATTGGCTTAGAGCGCGTCCTCAGCTTGGTCTGCAAAGCCAGGCCCGCCACGATTTTGTTTGAAGGCGCAAATCCTCGCCATGCGCATGAATGGGAAGTGTGGGCTGATGCGCAAAAGAAAGGTCTCGTGCCAGACAATAAAATCCTCTGCCCCGGCGTGCTCGATTCCACCAACAATTTCATCGAGCATCCGCGCTTGGTCGCACAACGCTTGGTGCAATATGCGCAAATCGTCGGCGGAGAGCGCGTGATCGCTGGCACCGATTGCGGCTTTGGCACCTTCGCTGGCTTTGGCGCGGTGCATCCGCCCATTGCTTATGCGAAACTCAAGAGCATGGCCGAAGGCGCTGAGATGGCCAGCGCCGAGCTGTGGAAGTAAAGCGCCAACAAAACTGGAGACAAGCATGATTCACCCGATCGACGCACAACTGCGCACCCTGTTTCAAAGCGGCAAGCCCATGCGCGGCTTGTTCAACGGCCTTTCCTCGCCCGCTTTGGTGGAAATGACGGCTTTTGCTGGCTACGACTTCACGATTATTGATAACGAACACGGCAGCGCCGGCCTAGAGACGACCGAGCACATGCTTCGCGCTGCTCGCGCCAGCGGCCTGCCCGCCCTCGTGCGCTGCTTGGAGCACGACATTGCCCGCACGCTCGATGCAGGCGCTTTCTGGCCTGCAAATCCCCATGATTCGCGATGCCGCGCATGCGAAGGAAATTGCCAACAAGGTACGTTACCCACGCAGCACAGGCTATTCTGGCGTCGTAGGCGAGCGCGGCTGCGCCTATTCCGTTCGCGCTGCGGGCTATGGCGCATTCGGTGGCGCTGCGCACAACGAGAAGAGCAACCAAGACGTGATGCTCGTGCTCATGCTAGAAACCGTGCCCGCGATTGAAGCCGCAGAAGAAATTGCCGCCACACCTGGCGTCGATGCTGTTTTTATCGGCCCCAACGATCTGGCGCACAGCATGGGTTACGAAAACCGCTTTTACGAGCCCGCCGTGCAAGCGATGATAGAAAAGGGCGTGAAGGGCATTGCGAAAGCAGGCAAATGCCCCGGCGTCCTCGCCCTCACCCCCGAAGACGAACAACGCTACAGCGCATGGGGCGCGCGCTACTTTGCCAACGTCATCACAGGCGTGCTCA
>JAAUOI010000166.1 GCA_012036375.1 Allobrachymonas sp.
AGCGCGAAAATTCGCGAAAAACGCAAAATCGAATTCAATATGAAGGGTCTTTTTTCGTCGCTTTTCGCGTCCTTTGCGTTTTCGCGTTACGTAGTCTGAAGGGATCGTTAAAAAATCACCGGCTCAGGTGTCTCATGAACACCTTGCAGGAAATCGAAATCGCAGCCCTCATGCGCCTGCGTCACATGCGCCTGATAGAGTTTGGTAAATCCGCGTTTGAATGGCTGCACGGGCGGCTTCCACAAGACGCGGCGGCGAGCCAATTCTTCATCGCTCACTTGCAAATGCAAGCGACGCTCATTCACATTCACTTCAATCACATCGCCTGTTTGCACCAAGGCCAAAGGCCCGCCAACTGCGCTCTCAGGCGAGATGTGCAGGACGCAAGCGCCGTAGTGCGTGCCGCTCATGCGGGCATCTGATAAGCGCAGCATATCGCGCACGCCGCGCTTCAAGAGCTTTTTCGGGATCGGTAAGCCGCCCCACTCCGGCATGCCGGGTGCGCCTACAGGGCCTGCATTGCGCAACACCAGCACTGTGTCCTCGTTCACATCCAGTGATTCATCGGCCATCGCTTTGAGCATCTCGGGCTGACTGTCAAACACCATCGCCTTGCCGATGTGTTGCAAATATTTCTGCTCTGCTGCGCCAGGCTTCATCACTGCGCCATGTGGCGCGAGATTGCCTCGCAGCACAGCCAGTGCACCCTGTGCAATGGGCTGATCCAGCGGGCGAATCACTTGCGCGTCATGGACTTTGGCGATGGCGATGTTCTCGCCAATCGTTTTACCCGTCACCGTCATTTCATTCAATGACAATTCAGCGCGAATCACCGTGAGCAGCGCAGGTAAGCCGCCCGCATAGTAAAAATCTTCCATCAGCTTGTCGCCGCTTGGAAAGAGATTCGCAATCACCGGGATGCACCGGCTCATCGCATCCAAATCATCGAGCGTGAGATCCACGCCCGCACGCCGCGCCATCGCAATCACATGCACGGCGGCATTGGTTGATCCACCGAGCGCCATTTGCACGGCCAGCGCGTTTTGAAAACTGCCGCGCGTCAGAATGTTGGACGGCTTCAAATCCTCCCACACCATCTGCACGATGCGCTCGCCGCAGCTCGTGGCCATACGTGGGTGTGATGCGTCCATCGCGGGAATGCTGGTGCTGCCGGGCAGCGCCATGCCCAGCGCTTCGGTCATGCCCGTCATGGTGCTGGCTGTGCCCATCGTGTTGCAAGTGCCGGGGGCGCGAGTCATGCGGCCTTCCATCTCTTGCAGCTCGGCTTTGCTGATGTTGCCGGCTTGGTACTCATCCCAAAACATGCGTGTGTGCGTGCCAGCGCCTATCGCTTTGTGGACACCATCGCGCACATATCGGTCGTTCAGCATCGGGCCAGCGGGGCAAAAGATCGCAGGAATATCCATGCTGATCGCGCCCATCAGCAGGCCAGGTGTGGTTTTGTCGCAGCCGCCCAAGAGCACCACGCCATCGCAAGGCAGGCTGCGCAGCAGCTCTTCCGCTTCCATGGCCAAGAAATTGCGGTAGAGCATGGTGGTCGGCTTGACCATCACCTCACCCAAGCTCATGGCAGGCAATTCCACCGGATAGCCACCCGCCATCAAAATCCCTTTTTCACGCTCTCGGCGCGTTCGCGCAAATGCGCATGACAGGGCGAGAGATCGCTCCACGTGTTGAGAATCGCAATCATGGGCTTGCCCATGATGTCTTCGCGCCTGAAGCCCTGCTGCTGCATGCGCTGGCGATGCGCAAAGCCACGCATGCCCGCGTCGTCAAACCAACGGCGGCTACGCAAATCGGCCAAAGTTTTCAGGGTTTTCATGCAATGCAAAGGCGTTGAGTTAGCGCTAACATAAGATTACTTTAAACGCTTCGCTTCCTTTATGTCACTGTGACAAACCCTAGCCAAAGATCTACATCACTCAAAGGAATCCCGATTCCAGACGAGAAACCTGTTGTGCCCTCTTCGCGCCGCAAAGGCCACGGCCGCGTGACCTTGCGTGATGTCGCCATTCATGCCGGCGTAACGACAATGACGGTCTCGCGCTACTTGCGCTCCTCCGCCAAAATAGCACCCGAGACGGCTTTGAAAGTAGCCGCAGCACTCCAGACCACAGGCTACACACCCAATATGCAAGCAGGTAGTTTGGCGAGTGGGCGCTCACGTATTGTGGCGGTGATCGTGCCGAATATGTCGCACTCGATCTTTGCTGACACGCTACACGGCTTGGGCCAAAGCCTGCAAGCGGCCGGTCTGCAAATGCTGGTGGCCAGTTCTGATTACTCTTTGCAGCAAGAAGAGCAGCAAATTAGAGCTGTGCTCGGCTGGGCGCCAGCCGCCTTGGTGCTCACCGGGCGGCATCATCGCGCCGGCGTTGACGCCTTGTTGCAGCAAGCTCGCGCATCGGGCACGCCTGTAATGGAAATGTGGGATTGGAATGCGCAGGCTGCGCCCGATGCCATGCAGGTTGGCTTTGACCACAGGCGAGCTGGCGAGCTCATGGCGCAGACTTTGGTTCAGCGTGGCTATCAAGATTTCGTCTTCATCGACAGCAGCGTGCGCGAAGACTTTCGGGCGCATGAGCGCGGCATGGGTTTTCAAAACACACTGTTTGCACTTGGGCAACGCAGCGAGTTGATCGTTGCGCCCGAGGGCGATGCGGTGCAAGCTGGGCAAGTAGTTTTTTCTGAATGGTTCGCTAAACAAGCTGCCCCCATTCATTGCGGCATCGCCTTTGCCAACGACATGCTTGCAGTCGGCGCATGGAAGGCCGCTCAGATGCAGTGTGTGGCTTGTCCTGATCAGCTGGGCTTGCTGGGCTTTGGTGATTTCCCCTTGGCACGGCATTGGGGCGGCGGCCTGAGCACACTGCGTATCGACGGCGAGCGCATTGGGCGCGAGTGTGCACAGCTCATTCAGGCGCACCTGCGCGACGAATTGTCGGCAGAGGTACGACAAGTGAACGTGATGCCTGAGTTGGTGTATCGGGCGACTTGATTTTCAAGCGTTTTAGGGCTCTAGCCGGCATAGAATGTGCGCCAAATGCTATGAATTTAATAGCAATTTTCGCATATCTTATAGAGGCTAGGAATCTGGGTGGCAGAAAGCTTTAAGACAGAATCCTCGATCATCCAAGAGCTTTCTGTGAAACCGATTTCTCGGCCGTTAGAGCCGAAGTTTTCTGCGGTGCAGACTCCTAGGGGCTCAAACTGTTTAAAAACGCCGCTCCTCGCGAGTCCAAATTCCTCATACATCGAAGTGATGCAACGTTTGCTTGTCCGTAGGCGGTTGCGCGAAAAAGCGCTCTAGGGTTTCTTTGACGGTGCGAAAAGCGATGTCGCCCCAAGGCACATCGGATTGCGACACCAGTTTCACGGCCATGGTCTCGGTGCCGAAATTGAACTCGGTCGATTGCAAAGCTGCCGCGTAGAAAAATGCACTTGCCCGACGCGCTCGACGTTGATCAAGCTGAAGAGTTCGCCGAGCGCGACTTGTGCGCCAGCTTCTTCATCGGTTTCGCGCAATGCGCCTTGCGCGGTGGTCTCACCCAATTCCATGAAACCGGCTGGCAGCGTCCAGTAGCCTTTGCGGGGCTCAATGTTGCGCTGGCAGAGCAGCACTTTGAGCTCACCACTTTCGATGATCCACGGTATCGTGCCGACGACGTTCAGTGGGTTTTCATAATGGATCGTGTGGCAGGCGGGGCAGACAGCGCGCAGTTTAGTGTCACCATCATCGGGGATGCGTTGCTCGGTGGCGGTGCCGCAGTTGCGGCAATGTTTTTGGGGGAAGCGACTGAACATCGAAGCAGTGTAGCGGGAAAGAAAAAGCCCTGAGCTTGCAACAAGACTCAGGGCGATTTGGAAAATGCAAGAAAGAGTTTTAAGCCTTCTTCGCAGGCGCTTTCATAGGTGCTTTGGCCGGCGCTGCTGGAGCAGGAGCCGCAGCCACTTTGGTGTGCTTCTCGATCAAGCCACGAGCGGATTCAAGCAGCTTGTAGCCGTTGAAGCCGCGCTTGTTCATGTCCTCCACCCATTCGACTTCTACCAAGCGTGAGGCGCGGCGGAATGCTTGAGCTTCTGCGATGTCCACCGTGAAGATGGTGTTGCCTGGGCGGTCGCTGGCCGACTTGCGGCCTGCGGGGTCGCCCGCTTGTTGGGTACGACCCAAGAAAGCGGAGGCGTTGAGACCGGCGTTCTCGTCAATGACGCGCTTCAAATCGGCAGGCAGGCTGTTGTATTTGTTGCGATTCATGCCCATCACGAAAGTGGTGGTGTACAAAGCACCGCCTTTGGGGTCAAACTCGGCATGGAATTTGGTCAGCTCATGCACTTTGACGGAGGGCACCACTTCCCAAGGAATCACGCAGCCGTTGATCGTGCCTTTAGACAGTGCGTCAGGAATCGCGGGCAATGGCATGCCCACGGGCGTTGCGCCCAAAAAGCCCATCAGCTTGTTGACTTGGCGGGTTGGGGCGCGCATTTTCAGACCTTTGAGATCGGCCACGGTTTTGATCTGCTTGTCCACTGTGTGGATCACGCCAGGGCCATGCACTTGCAACGCGAGGGGCACGACTTCTTTGAACTCGTCTTGCGCCACGGTTTGCACATACTCCCAATACGCTTTGGAAGTGGCTTCGGCATTGCTCATCATGAAGGGCAGCTCAAACACTTCGACGCGCGGGAAGCGGCCCGCGGTGTTGCCAGGGAGCGTCCAGGTGATGTCGGCCACGCCATCGCGCGCCTGATCGTAGAGCTGCACGGGCGTGCCGCCCAACTGCATGGCAGGAAACGCTTCAAACTTGATGCGGCCACCGGAGTCTTTTTCTACCTTGTCCATCCAGGCCTTGTGCATGTTGAGCCACACATTGGACTGCGGCGACATGAAGGTATGGAACTTCAAAGTAACTTGCGCTTGCGCGAAACTTGAATAACCCGCGCCACCGAGGCTGGCAGCGACGCCGGTTTTGATGAGACTACGACGTTGCATCATGAGGAACTCCTAAAAAACTAATAATTAAATAATAAGTGATCTTATGAATTTTGGTGAGGCGGATTTACCCTGACAAAGCCACTGAAATCAGTCAGCATTTCAAGTGTTTGCAGAACACGAAAGTCACGGAAATTGCACGGAAAGCACGGAAAACTTCATTGGGGCTTTCTGCATCTTCTGTGTTGTTTCTACGGTTTCCGTGTTCTTCTATCCAGCGCATTAAGACTTCAAGTTTGCACAAACCGCAAAGCCCACAACGCGATCATTGGGAAAAACAGAACCAACAAAGCGCGGATCGTGTCTGCCGCCAAGAAGGGCAACACGCCACGATAGCTCTCTGCAATCGGCACGGCATCGCCTTTGTGTTTCGTCATACTGTTGACCACATACACATTCAGACCTACAGGGGGCGCAAGCAAGCCAAAGCCCACCGTCATCAGCACCAGCACACCAAACCAAATCGCCGTCAGCTCTTTACTCATGCCAAAGTCCAACCCCATCACCATCGGAAAGAAGATAGGAATCGTGAGCAAAATCATCGACAACTCATCCATGACTGCGCCCAGCACCACGTAAAACAGCAAAATACAAGCCACGATACCCACCGGAGGAAAGCCCGAATTTCCCACCAGTTGCGCCAAAGCCGTCGGCATTTGTGTCAACGCCAGCGCGGCATTCATGATGTCTGCGCCTAAAAAGATCAAAAAGATCATGGCTGAACTCTCTGCTGTGGCGTAAAAACAGGTTTTGATTTTTGCCCAGCTCATCTCGCGCTTGGAGATAGCGACGATGAAGGTGCACAACGCACCCACCGCCGCGCCCTCGGTCGGCGTGAACACGCCGCCATAGATGCCACCAAACACGATGATAAAAATCACTGCAATCGGGGCAATGCCTTTGAGCGCAGCGCCCATTTTTGCCGGGCAATCTCATCCCGCTCAGGCGCATGCCCCGGCACGAAACGCACATAGATGCCAATCGCAATCATGTAAAACAGCATCGCCAAAATACCCGGCACCATCGCCGCCATGAACAGCTTGGCAATGTTTTGCTCTGTCAAAATCGCATAGATCACCAGTGGCACTGAGGGTGGAATCAAAATCCCGAGCGTGCCGCCAGCGGCCAGCGTGCCGGTTGTCAAGCGGCCAGAATAACCATGCTTGCGCATCTCGTCGTAAGCCACATTGGTGATCGTGGCGGCTGTGGCCACGGAGGAGCCGCAGATCGCACCAAACGCGGCGCAAGCAAACACTGCCCCCATGGCCAGCCCGCCTCGAAAGCGCCCCATCACGCCTGCCGCAAACTCAAACAGAGCCTTGCTGATGCCCCCTTGCGTGGCGAAATGCCCCATCAGAATGAACAGCGGAATGACCGACAAGTCATAACTGGCGAAACGCGCATAGGCTTGCGTGTTCAAAAAACTCGCCATTGGCATCCAGCCGCGCTGAATGAGGTAACCCGTGACACCGGCCACAAACATCGACACCGCAATCGGCACGCGTAGCGCCATCAGCACCAGCATCGTGCCAAAAATCAGCAAAGCAATTTGAAAACCTGTCATGTGGCCAGCTCCGGGTTGGCGTCTTCGGTTGAGGCAGCAAAGCCAAAGAGTGCTTGCGCCAAGGCGATAGCGCAAGTCAGCGCGATGCCGGGCACGATAGCGCTGTACACCATCCATTCAGGAAAGCCCAGCATCATGGTGCCCGATTGAGATTCCCCATGCACTGATACCGCCCAAGGCGGTACGCCAAGTCAGCACGGCCATGACAAGAGCCAACACAGCC
>JAAUOI010000167.1 GCA_012036375.1 Allobrachymonas sp.
GGGCAGGCTGCCCAGCGGGCATCACCAACGCCGCCGCCGTCACGGCCACGGTGGCCTTCACTCAGCCGGTGGGCGGCGTGACCGGGCACGGCCACGGTCAGCGCCAGCAACGACATCACACCGGGCAACAACAGCAGCGTGGACTACGTGGCGCCGACCACTCTAGCTAATATCAGTGTTACATTGAGCTTGCCGGCTAGTGTCACACCGGGTGCAACCATCACTGGCATTATCACGGTCACCAACGCTGGCCCGAGTGCTGCGCAAGGCGTAACAGCTACGATCACACTGCCAGATGGAAGTACGGCCAACATCACCCTGGGAGCGACTACGCTGGCAAACGGTTCGAGCACCACTGGAACATTCACTTACGTTGTGCCAGCCGCGCAAACGGCCACAATGAGTTGGTCGGTTGGAGTGGCTACCAGCACACCCGAAACAAATACAGTCGATAACCTTACGTCTGCCACGACTACAGTGATTAAGGTATTCAATGCCAGTGTATCTGGTCGCGTCTGGCTTGACAGTAATAGCAATCGTATCTACAACGCTGGAATTGATAACAATCTTGCTGGCTGGAGAGTCGAATTGCTACAAGGCACATTGGTTGTTGGTAGTGCAACCACAGGCGTGAATGGTACTTACACGATAGCAAATCAAGTCCCAGGCGGTGGCTACTCTGTCCGTTTCTTAAACCCAGCAGGTCAAGTGATTGTTGCTACGCCGTTTAATCAAACTCCAACTACAGCTAACGGCAATGCATCTACGGGTACTACTACGTCTGTGGTGACGGGCAGTTTTGTTGTTGGAGGATTTATTGAGAACATTACTCTGTACGCCGGAGATAACGTCGCTGAACAGAATCTTCCAGTTGATCCGAGTGGTGTGGTCTACGACGCGGTGACGCGTCAGCCAATTGCAGGTGCGGTAGTGACTTTAATCGGACCTAATAGTTTGCCAGTACCCAATGGCGATTTGTTGGGTGGTGGTTCTACGATCACGACAGACGTAACTGGCATCTATCAATTCTGGCTGTTGCCAACTGCACCATCTGGTGTGTATCGTTTAGAAATTACAGCACCAACAGGGTATGCGGCGACACCAGCTCAGCAGGGAGGCGTAGCCCAGCCGGGTCAAGCTCCAGGCACGCTACCTGCTCAAGGTGTCGTGAGTGCAGCTGGCGTTTTGACTCCAGCGAATAATATTGCATTCGTAAATATCCAGCCAAATGGCGGGGCACCAGCTGTGGGCGTGACTGGCGCATCAGCAGTTGGCGCAGTGGGTACGCAATATTTCTTCCAATTCAACCTCACGCCAGGTGGTCCGAACCCCACGGCTGGAGTTTTGCATAACCACATTCCTTTAGATCCGCTTGCCAGTGGTGCATTGCTCGTGAGTAAAACGGGTGATAAGACGGTTGCTGAGGTGGCTGATTCTGTACGTTACTTTATCCGTGTACGCAATACGACCAATGGTTCGATCGCAGGCGTTCGAGTTGAAGACTTGTTGCCTGCGGGTTTCCGCTATATACCGGGCACTGCTCGCCTGAACAATGCAGCCTTGGCTGACCCAGCTGGCGGCGTAGGCCGTGCGTTGACTTTCAGTCTTGGTGCAGCAGGTGCGATTCCCGGCAACACAACATGGGAGCTGAGTTACTTCGTACGTTTGGGTGTGGGCTCAGAACAGGGCGATGGTATCAATCGCGCAACTGCAATATTTAATGGCGTTAATGGCTTGGTTCGCTCCAACACTGCGCAATTCCGTGTCCGCGTGCAGGGTGGCGTGTTCAGTAATGAAGGCTGCATTGCTGGCAAGGTCTACATCGATTGCGACGGCAACTCAGTGCAGAACAATGAAAGCGGATCACGCGAGCTGGGTATCCCAGGCGTTCGTTTGATCATGCTCGATGGCACACAAATCACCACCGACAACGAAGGCAAATACAGCATCTGCGGCATCAAGCCACAAACCCATGTGATCAAAGTGGACCGCACAACCATGCCCAAGGGCTCGCGCTTGCTGCCCAGCTCCAACCGTAATGCAGGTGTCGGCGACAGTATCTTTGTTGACCTCAAAGGTGGCGAATTGGCTCGCGCAGACTTTATCGAGGGTTCTTGCTCACCTGAGGTACTTGACCAAGTCAAGGCTCGTCGTGCACTGGGTAGTGTGCTGGCGCCTGAGAAAGAAACCGCGCAAGAATTGAAGATTGACAATCGCCCACAGCAAGCTGAACAGCAAATATTGCCCAGCCTGCGGCCGGAGTCACCTGCTCCCGCTCAACCAGGAGGCCGGACGCCATGAGTGCACGTCTGAACCCTATTCGTGCTGCCATGATTCGTTGCACTACCGAGTTTTCTCGCTTGACGTGGGTCTCGCAGATACAACCTGTACGTTTGACGCCGATCGCAGTCGCTATTGCCCTGCTTCCCGGCTTGACTGCCATGCCCGCATGGGCACAGCCCGCGCCAGCTAACAATGAAGCTGCGACTAGCGCCGATACGCCCGAGGCCAAGAGCTTGTTTGAAACGTCTGGGCAGGCTGATATTGGCACGCGGCCATTCAATTCGTTCTTGTCGCGCATCGCCTCGCCAGTGGAGAAAATTTCTCTGAATAGAGGCTCGGACAATTTACCCGCAGATGGTGTAAGCAACTCGGAGATCCGTTTACAGTTGCTCGACAGCAAAGGCCAACCAGTCAAAGGCGAGCAGTTGGTGACGATCGAGGTCAACAGCGGTGCACGAATTTTATTGCCCGGCCGTTTGACCAGCGAATCGGGCGCAGATCGCGGCGATATTGATCGCATCACACCAGGTGTGCAAGCCAAGGTGATGGATGGGAGCGCTTAGCTTTAAGTTGATAGCGCCATTCCAACCTGGCGAGGTGACCGTGCGAGCGAGCGTACGTGGCGTGAGCGAGCGCATCGTCGTACGCTACGTGCCCGACTTGCGCGAAATGATTGCGGTTGGCTTGCTCGAAGGCCGTATTCGTTCAGATCGATTTAATCCGAATGCGATCGTGCCTGTGCGCGAAAACGATGGTTTTGAAGAGGAGTTGAAAGGCTTTTCTAAAGACTTCAATGGCGGTCGTGGCCGGGTCGGTGCGCGAGCAGCTATGTATCTCAAAGGGAAAGTCAAGGGCGATTATTTGCTGACCTTGGCCTACGATTCCGATAAAGACACACGAAAGCAACTGTTCGAGTCCATTGATCCGAACGCTTTTTATCCGGTCTATGGTGATTCAAGTTTGAAGACCAAGGATGCACAAAGCACAGGCAAACTGTATGTGCGCCTTGACAAAGGCCGCAGTTATCTTTTGTGGGGCGACTACACCACGCAAGATACCAATCCTGCGCGTCGCTTAAGCCAATACAACCGCACTTTGCCCGGCTTGCGTGCGCACTATGAAGAGGGCGCAGTTGTTGCCAACACTTTCGTCGCGCAAGAAAGCTTCAAGCAAGTGGTGGACGAGTTCGCCGCACGCGGTGTGTCAGGACCATACTCTGTGTCCAATCCCAATGGCATCAAAGGTAGCGAGCGCGTAGAAATTTTGGTACGAAAACGCGATCAAACCTCTGTCATCTTGAAAGTGACGCCGCTCGCGCGTGAGGCTGACTATGAATTTGAGCCTTTCAATGGTCAAATCTTATTCCGCAGCCCTGTGCCGTCCGTGGATGATCAGCTCAACCCTGTATCGATTCGTGTGAGTTATGAGGTGGAGCAGGGCGGCAAGCGCTTCTTTGTGTATGGCGCTGATGCGCAATACAAGCTGTCTGACCGCCTGACTTTGGGTGCTGCGGTGGCTAAAGACAATAATCCTGCCACTGGGCAAACCATTGTCGGCGCGAATCTTGTTCTCAAGCTGAGTGCATCCACCGAAATCGTGGCCGAAGTGGCTCGTTCCAAGAGTCTGGTCAACACTGATCCGAATGGTTTCAACACCAACAACAGCGCCAACTTCATTGGCAAATCTGGCGAAGTCGATGGGAATGCAGTGCGCGTCGAAATTCGCCATAGCACTGATCAAACGCGAGCGAGTGCCTATGTGCAGCGTGCTGATGAGGATTTCAACAACAGCTCCAGTGGCCTCACGGGTGGCAAGCAGGAAATCGGTGGTGCAATCACGTATAAAGCCACCGAGAAGCTCACCATCACCGCAGATGCCCAGCGCTCGGAAGACAAGATCAATGGCAGCGAAAATCTCGCCGCATCGTTGGCTGCTGATCTGAAGCTCACTGATCGCCTGACCATCGGCGGCGGTGTTCGCCGCGTTGATCAAAATGCCGTCAGCGTGGCCCAGCAAACCATTAACAATTGCCTCACAACAACCAACATCTATACAGGTTCAGTCGCAGGCTACAACACAGGTTACGGTATTAGCCAAGTTGGCAATCAACAAATCGACCCAGCCACCGGTCTGCCTGTCATCTGCAACTCGGCAATTAACCCGATTGCAGCGCCAGCTCAATCCTTGGATCGCACCTCGATTTTCTTGCGTGCTGGCTATAAAGCCACAGACAAACTCACTGTAGACGGCGAGCTGCAAAATATCAGTGGCACTGACCCCGCCAATACGGCCAAACTCGGCCTGCGCTACGCCGCCACCAAAAACATTGATCTCACAGGCGAATTGCAGCGCGAATTCGGTGGTGATCGAAACAACCTCTATCGCTTAGGCGCAGACTGGCGCGTAGCAGACAAAACACGCCTGTATTCCCGTTATGAATACGCGCACACCTACAGCGCTAATTACGGCTTAGGCACAGGGCCACTGAGCCGTGCATTTGCTTTGGGTATCGACACGCAATACATGCAAGATGGCTCGCTGTATTCCGAATATCGTCTGAACGACGCTGCGTCTGGCAAAACGATTCAAAACGCGATTGGTCTGCGCAATGGTTGGAATGTGGCCGAAGGTTTGAGATTGCAAACCAGCGCCGAGCGAATCGTCAGCACCGCAGGTAATGCCACAGCGCTCAGCTTGGGTGCGGAATACACGGCCAATCCCTTGTGGAAAGGCTCTGGCCGGATTCAGTGGCGTGGCGACAACGCCAATACCAATTGGCTGTTCACAGCCAGCGCAGCCCGCAAATTAGATCGCGACTGGACATTGCTCGCTCGTGAATACTACAGCTTCATCGATCCTAAAAACGGCACAGTAGACACCAAGCAAAATCGCTTCCAAGTCGGCTTTGCCTATCGTCCGGTCGATAACAACAAGTTTGATGCGCTCGGTTTGTTTGAGCAAAAGAGCGACCAAAGTGCTGACAAAGACAGCGACACGAAAATCATCAGCCTGCGTGCGAACTACCATCTTCGCGCCCGTGGTGGGTGTCAGGCCGCTTCGCGTACAAGCGCGTCGATGAATTACTGCTCGGCACTGTGAATGATTCATACCATGCCAGCCTGATCGGCGCTCGCGTCACGTATGACATCACCAACCGCTGGAGCATCGGCGGCATCACCACATTGCTTGTGGGTAAAGGTGGTGCGCGTCAGTATGCTTACGGTGTTGAGGTCGGCTACACAGTCATGGACAACCTCATCATCGGCGTGGGCTACAACTGGCGCGGCTTCCGCGATGATGACCTTACCGGCAGCGACTACACCAATCGCGGCTGGGTGTTCAATGTGCGTTATAAATTTGACGAAGACATATTCAAAGGCAGCGATGCCCGTGTCAATCGCACGCTGGATCCCCAAGGTGCACCCGCAAGTGGCACAGGCGCAGCGCCTGGTAACGCCTTGCCGCCCACCATTCGCTGAACTTTCGTTGAAATATTGATGAATCCCGACCCATTGCGCCAAGCTATCAAGAGGCCTGCCATGAAAACCCTATTTTTATGCCTTTTTGTGTCACTAGCCGGCATGGGATGTGCGCAGAATGCTATCAAAAACGAAGCACCTGGTCCGGCAAGTCAGGCAACAGGTTTGAGCACGCAACAACAGCGCATCTCCGAAGAGCGCATCTTGGCCGACCGCAAGACCATCGAAACCTTGCAAGACCGCCTGCGCAAGCTCAATGAAGCCGGTGTGCCTCAAAACAACTATCCACTGGCCAAGGCGCAGTGCTGGCTCGACACCGCCAAAACGCAGTACCACGAGAACGACCGCACGGGCTATATTGAGGAGTCGATGACCGAGTCGCTCCAAATCATCAAAGCCTTGGAGGCCAACAAGTCCGCACAAGCGGGATTTGACACGCCTTTGGTGGCGCGAAGCGCACGTCTGCGCGATGACCTGTGGCTTGAGCTGGGCAAATACAAAGCTAACGCCGCAACGCTCTCGTGTAATGCACGTACAGTTGCTTGCTCGGAAGTGCGTCTGGTGCGTGCAGGTCATGCGCAAGAGCAAACCGGCTGGCGCGCGGCTGTGCCGCATGTGATGATGGCTGAAGACGGCTTGCGCCGCGCAGGCGTCGAGGCGGCGAGCTGCGCCGCATAGGGGGTCGACTTGCGCGAACCCTTAAAGCCCATGCCGCCAGCGGAGGACCAGGCGATTGTGTTGCCTTGATCATCGGTGATGGTGATCATCGTGTTGTTAAAGGACGCGTTCACATGCGCGACGCCTGTCGTGATGTTCTTGCGCTCTCGGCGCTTGACGCGCGCGGCGGGCGCAGCAGCAGCGGCGGCTTGGGCTTTGGCCATTTCCTGTTGTCCTTACTTCTTCGCGACCGCTTGCTTCTTGCCGGCGATGGGCTTTGAGGGCCCTTTGCGCGTCCTCGCATTCGTGTGCGTGCGCTGGCCGCGGACGGGCAGCCCGCGGCGATGGCGAAGCCGCCGGATAGCAGCCCA
>JAAUOI010000168.1 GCA_012036375.1 Allobrachymonas sp.
GGCGTAGTCAGTCTGACGACCGCGCCCGTTCGCTTCTCCGATCTTTCGCAACGGCTCGTGCGCTTGACGGTCGCGTTGCTCGCCGTGTAGAACTGGAGCTCGTTATTGCCCCAGCCGGGAATGCCGAAGGCAGAGCCATCACCCAGCATGAATTCCCACTTGCTCGTATCGACCGACGTGCCATCGAATTCATCGGCCCACACCAATTTGTATGATTTGCTGCTGTTATCCAACTCATTATCAACAGAAGTGGTCACATCCTGGGGGTAAGCCAGATGAGAAGGCAAAGGGATGCCACAGGCAGAAAGAGTCAGTAAGATGAAACAAACTGATCTTTGAACTTTCGCGCCATTGAAGTTGCCTCGCTTTTCATCTTCCAGAGAAGACCACGTTACTTGGTCGAGATTTTGCACAGTATAACTCCATCGCATGCATCTAGCTTATTTCGGCAGAAGTGAAGGGTACGCATATTCAACAAACAAATCACGAATTCATTCCAAAGTAAATTATCTATTTAATAGCTGGGGAAGCCTCAGTCCGAGCAAAGGCGACAAGCAGCACACAAAACAATACAGATAATTTTTTTACTAACATAAATGCCTTTGTAACCCTTTAGTATATTTGAGATGGTGACCTAGCCCCCATGTAGCGTACCAAGCATTTACGTTTGAGAGCCTTTACCCGGCGCACAGCCGGGTATGCGCGTGAGCTAATTTTCTAGCGCACAGTGAGCTAGCCCGAATATTTCACAGCAAGAGGTAGGCAGCCTAGCCGCAAGGTGCGGTGTCATTGGTAATCGCTGCTGTATCGCCACCGCCAAGTAGTGCGGCTGGTGGTGCCTCCCAATGGTGATCTCCAACACATCGCCTGCGCCCACCAGAGCCAGGCTAGGCTCACGTGACACAAAACTGTCTACAAAACTACCATTTTTACGACGACTTGTAAGAAGCTGACGAGCAACGGAATCCGTCACATCAACGACCTGTAGCGGCGAAACATCAAGCTTGACCGCTTTAGCAATTTCCTCGCTGCTGGGGCCAGAGGTGGGGATATTGGCGCAGCCAGACACTAATATCAAAGCAGAGAATACGCTGCTCATTAGGCGAAAAAATGCACGTAAATCTTGAAAAATATGCATCTTGATATGAATAATCAAACTGGTGAACCATAATTGATGACAAACTTAAAGGTATTAGTATCTTAGGCGTACAAAATCGACGATGAAAAATGATTAAAAAGCATAAAAAATTAAAGAGTTATCTAAAGGACGATTCGTTAACCATGAATGATCAAAGCTATTTGCTGAGTCGCTTTGCCAATTCAAATGTGCTGTTGCTGCAAGGTCCAGTGGGCACTTTTTTTGTATCACATCAGCAAGCATCTTAAACAGATCGGCGTGAAATCCGTTAGCAAAATCAATTTCAATGGCGGCGATTGTTGGTATTACTCGCAGCCATCAAGGCGTTATCGCGGTCTGCTTGCCGATTGGCCTTTGTATCTTGAACATTACATCAAGCAACACGACGTGGGTGCAATTATGCTCTTTGGCGATTGCAGACCTTTGCATCGCCTTGCAATTGATGTGGCGAAAAAATTGGGGGTGCAGGTTTGGGTGTTTGAAGAAGGCTATGCGCGACCTGACTACATCACACTTGAGAGCGGTGGTGTGAATGGCTTTTCGTCTTTGTATGCGAAAAAAGCCGATTTTTTGATGATTACCAGATCATGCCCTTGCCTAAAAGCCAGCCTGTGGGGCAAACATTTGGTGTGGCAGCAAGGCAAGCCATGATGTATTACGCGGCCTCGGCGTTGGCCTGGCCTTATTTTTATCGATATCAGCATCACCGCAGCTTATCGGTATTGGATGGGTTGCTATGGGTGCGATCTTACTGGCGTAAGCTTTATTACCAGCGCCTAGAAGCAGGAATACAAGAGGATTTGAGTACGTCTCAATCCAAACGTTTTTTTTTGGTGGTGCTGCAATCATCTGTCGATTCGCAAATGCGTGTGCACTCCAAATACAACAGTATTGAGGAATTCATGCAAGAGGTTGCAATATCGTTTGCTGCGCATGCGCCTCAAGATTGCCAGTTGGTTTTTAAGCATCATCCGATCGACAGAGGATATTCAGACTACACGCAGACCGTCAAACGACTAAACCAAGAGCTAAATTTGAAAGGCCGTGTGAGATACATACACGATCAGCATTTACCTACTTTACTGACTCATGCAAGAGGCGTGGTCGCCGTCAATAGTACCGTGGGGTTTTCGGCGCTTGATCATGCAACACCTGTGAAAGTAACTGGGAAAGCCATTTACGACAAGGAAGGTTTGACGTTTCAAGGCTCACTCGATGAGTTTTGGAATGCCTCTCTCACTTGGCAGCCTGATTTGACATTGCATGAGAAATTCAAAAATTATTTGATCGCCAATACGCAACTCAATGGCAGTGTTTACAAGCCGTTTCCTATGGCCGCAGCGCCTGGCTTAGCATCGCAGCAATGAGCACGGTTTCTGCTACCCCGCAGCCCGAAGTGGTGCTGGACATCACGCGCTTAATTGGCCGCTTTTATGATGGAAAGCTGCCCACGGGCGTTGACCGAGTGAGCTTGGCCTATGTGGCGCATTTTTATGACAGAGCGCGAGCCAAGTTGCATTGGCGCGCGCTTAATGGTTTGTACTCGCGAAATGCTTCAAAGCAAATTTTTGACCTGCTACTCAGGTGGAACTTGGATGAGATACCACGCTTGAAGCGACTGGTCTTATGGGGCGCCTTGGCATCAGTTGGTAATGCTAATTTGCGTGGGCTTTGGCTATTCAATACGGGGCACAACGGACTTGAGCATGCGCGTTATGAGCGTGATGTGCGCTGGCATCAATTACGCCCTCTTTTTTTCATACATGACCTGATACCCATCACCCATCCCGAATTTTGCCGCGCCCAAGAGGCGCAAAAGCACGCCGCTCGCATCAACAACATGATCGCTTGGGGCAAGGGCTTGATCGTTAACTCGCGCACAACAGCACAAGAGCTGCGCAGCTATGCAGAGCAAAACAACCTCAAACTACCGCCGCTCTTGATTGCACCACTGGCATCCTCTGTGACTAGCTTGGCAAGCGCTGAGGTCTCAGAGGCAAACAACCTGCAAGCCATCAGCAGCCCACCCTCGCAAAATTATTTTTTGGTGTTGGGTACCGTTGAACCACGTAAAAATTTATCGCTTTTACTGGATGTGTGGAGAACGCTGCTGGAAAAATTTGGTGATGCCACGCCTAGCCTGATCGTGATTGGGCAAGCGGGCTGGGAAACGCAAAGCGTGATGGATGCCTTGAGCCACAGTGCCACTTGGCAGGGCAAGCTGCAATGGCACAAAGCGTGCAGCGATGCGGAACTTAGCCGCTGGATGAAGGGTGCTCGGGCGCTACTTTTTCCATCGTTTATTGAAGGCTATGGATTGCCAGTGGTGGAGGCTTTGTTGGCAGGCGTGCCTGTTATTGCGAGTGATTTGCTAGTGATTCGCGAGATCGCAGCTGATGTGCCGATGCTGTTAAACCCTCGCGATGCATCTGCTTGGATAGAAGTGATTGAAGATTACAGCCGACCCAATAGTGCAGCGCGCCAAGCGCAACTTCAAAGAATGCCTACCTTATCGCATATGACCTGGGCACATCATTTTGAATTAGTCGACGATTTTTGCAGGCCTTGACGGATGACAAACTGCACTGACTCAAGCAGCCGAATACAAGCCGCCATCGCTAGGCCTTGCTATGCGGTCAATTGGTCAGTGCGCAAACGCCAAATCGCACAAGATTTTTTGCAGCATCACACGGTCTTGCAGGCTCATGATTTGGGGCATGTACCGCCTGGAGCCACCGCTTTGGTGTGGGGGTGCAACGAATTAAACGCCCCAGCAGCCCAAGATGTGCAAGTGCTGCATTTAGAAGATGGTTTTTTACGTTCCGTGGGGCTCGGCGCTGATTTGGTAGAGCCGATCTCTTGGGTCTGCGACTTGCAAGGCATTTATTTTGATGCAACGCAGCCCAGTGATTTAGAAAGCATGCTGCAAAACGCTGAGTTCACTGAGCCTATGCTAAGCCGCGCAGCGTTGCTTCAAAAAAGTATTGTGTCAACGGGGCTGTCGAAATACAACGTAGGAGGCAAGCTTTGGATCAGGCCGCGAACTACGAAAAAAATAGTGTTGGTGGTGGGCCAGGTTGAAAGTGATGCGTCGATTCAATTGGGCGCACACCACATCAAGACCAATTTAGCCTTGATACAAGCTGTGCGCACTTTAGAGCCTGATGCATTTATCGTCTATAAACCACATCCCGATGTGTTGGCGGGCCTGCGCAGTGGAAAGCTGATGGCCGAGCATGGCCTCTACGATGCTTTGGTTGAGCAGGCATCCATGCCGCAATTACTCACGCAGATCGATGCAGTGCATGTGAATACATCGCTCACTGGTTTTGAGGCCTTGCTGCGCGGCGTGCCAGTAATAACGCATGGCATGCCGTTTTACGCAGGCTGGGGGCTAACTCTCGATATGGCGCAAAATCATGCGGCGCTGAAGCGCCGCACCAAGCGGCTGCGCCCAGAAGAGCTAATCGCAGCCGCGTTGATCTGCTACCCCTTGTATCGCCATCCGGATACGCATCAAATCATCACACCGGAAGAGGCAGTCAAGTTGCTGGCGAAACAGATGCAAGCTGCGATTGACTTACAGCCTTCAGTGCTTTGGCGACTCGTTCTTTCTTGGGCTGCCCGATTTCAAGGGCGGTTCTGAGTTGACCAAACTGTAAAGTTTAGCCAAACAAACGAAACTGCCTAAAGTCAGTCACGGATGGCAGATGTGAGAAGCGTTGGGCTAAATCTTGCGCTCCAGCCGTTATCGCAAAATAATCGTATTCGCCGAAAAGCTCGCTGGCTTTAATATATTGAAAGTGAAGATCGAAGCGATCTTTCTTAAGTAGCTTGTAGCGCTGTGGGCTAAATAATTCTGCAAACCGCGGAGACAGCAGCTTAGGATGCTTGATAGGTGGCGCTAAGTCCACAGCGGATAGTGGATCGACCAACGCGAAGCAGCATCCATCTGCGGGAGCGCCAAAATCAATCCATTGAACGCGCTCAGCATGCGCCAGTGTTTGAAGATCGTCTCGAAAAGATTGTGCAGCGGGCAAACTGCTCAGCATGGGTGTCCAATGCCCCAAGGTGAGCAAAGAGATGCTGGGTGCGGCATGGGCTTTTATTGGCATCGCTCGCAACGCTTGCGCCAAAGAGCTGATGGCCAAAAATGTCCCTGAGCTGTGTCCAACCAGTAGCACTTCATCGTAGCCAGCAAGTAGTAACTGCTGCGTGTGCGCGGCGAACTGCCGAACTCTTTCATCGTAAGCAGGAATTTTGCCGCGTGCCTGGGCGGCAGTGAATGCAAAGCTTCTGATCAGCCATTGCATATTGAATTTTCTTCCGCTAGCCATGCCAATACCAGCATCGAACCAAAAAACCCTAGACCTGCAATCCAATGCAATTCATGAGAAATTTTTAAAGACAAAATAGGCGCAAACAACAACAAGAAGACCAGCAAAACTGCTGGAGAAAAAATGGCGATCGAGGGCGGCCAAGCCAGCCGAAACATCGCCCATAGCGCACCATTGCTGATGTATTCGGCATTGGCAGTTAAAGTTTGCCAAGCTACCTGCACGCCTGATGGCTTCCAGTGCTGCCTGACCACATCATCCCAGCGCATGAAGTGGTAATCAGTATGCACAGATTCATTACCCGAGGCGTATTGAATGTCCCACTTGGAGATTTCCTTGGCCAAATTTTGCCGCGCCCCCACATTAATGGTCGCGCCCGAGACTTTGCTTTGCAATGCAGCTTGCTCGCGGTAGAGGCGATGATAATGCGCGGGCCCGGAAGGATCGAAGCCGCAGAAATACAAAACGCAGCGCTTTTTAACCATGATGGCGGCGAGCAATGGTTTGCTCGTCTAAACCTTTTTGCAGTACCAAATCAACGACTGGCTGCTCGCGCTTGTTGGCTCGCTTGCAATGATCTTGTTGGAAAAGATCGGTGAACCAGATGATTTTGCGAGCCCACCAACGCCGCTCACGTTCACGCCATGCATGAGACGAGACAGACTCCCAAGCATAGCCATTGAACAAGGTGGCATTGACGAAATGATCCAACGCCCGTACGCCTGCACGGCCGCGCTCGGACTTACCGAAAAACCCGATCCATACAAGCAGCAAATAGCCCAAGACGGCCATTGGCACAATCAAGGTCATGAGGCCGAAGCCTGCCAAGCGCTCCTTCATAACGGCCTCTTTTCGATATGCAGCAGCATGCCATTGGCTGAGCGAATGGTCAGCCGCCCCACGGGCTGAGGGATAAATCCGGGGACTGCCCTGAAGCGGTATCGCTGCACCAACGCTGCCAATATCAAGCTGGCTTCTTGTTGCGCGAAGGCCGCGCCAATGCATACTCTCGGACCCATGCCAAAGGGCAAATAGGCGCAGCGTGCAGATTCTTTGCCTGCTGCTGTGTCGTGGCGATCAGGATCAAACACGTCAGGTTGATGCCACAGCGTACGATGGCGATGAATCAGCCAAGGCGCAATTACCATCGCGGCGTTTGGCGCAATCTGCTTATCGCGCATCTGATCTGCTTGCGCTGCCTCACGCGCGAAAAATCCCACTGGCGGATACAGGCGCAAGGCTTCGCGAAAAACATTGCGCATCAGCTCAAAATCACGCAATTCAGAAGCCTGCGGCATGTCAGAGC
>JAAUOI010000169.1 GCA_012036375.1 Allobrachymonas sp.
CGGCCTGCTTGTGATGAACCACGAATACACCGACGATGGCCTGCTGCACACCGATGGTTTGAAAACCTGGAGCGCAGAGAAAGTGAAAAAGCGCAAGCCGCGCATGGCGTGAGCGTGATTGAAGTGCGCGAAACTGCCGGCACGTGGGAAATCGTGCGCCCCTCACGCTTTGCCCGCCGCTTCACTGGCAACACACCCATGACGATTGCAGGCCCTGCTGCCGGCCACGCCATGATGAAAACCGCCGCTGACACGGCAGGCACACGCGCCTTGGGCACGCTGAACAATTGCGGTAGCGGCATCACCCCCTGGGGCACCTATCTGACCTGCGAAGAGAACTTCATCGGTTACTTCAGTGGCGGCGACACGCTCTCCGCCCACGAGCGCCGCTGGGGCTTGCGCAAAGGCGGCTGGGGCTATCGTTGGCATGAGCATGATGCGCGTTTTGATGCCACCAAAAACCCCAATGAGCCCAACCGCTTTGGCTGGATCGTCGAAATTGATCCGATGGATCCCACCAGCACACCGATCAAGCGCACCGCCATGGGCCGCGCTGCGCACGAAGGCGCGACGGTGGCCGTGACAAAAGACGGTCATGCCGTGGTGTATTCGGGTGAAGACGCTCGTTTTGAATACATCTACAAATTCGTCAGTCAAAACAAGATTCGCCCAGCTACTGCCACACAGACCGCTGCGCAAGTCAACCGTAATTTGCTCGACGACGGCATTTTGTATGTCGCTAAATTCAATGCTGATGGCACTGGCGAATGGCTGCCCCTGATTCATGGCATTGGCAAGCTCACCGCAGCCAACGGCTTCAAAGACCAAGGCGAAGTCGTCATCATGACCCGCCAAGCCTCAGACTTGCTCGGCGCAACCAAAATGGATCGCCCCGAGTGGATCGACATTGACAAAGCCGGCTGGGTCTATTGCACATTGACCAACAACTCTGATCGCGGCAGCGCCAACCGCCCTGCCGTGGATGCGATGAACCCGCGCGCCAACAACACGCAAGGCAACATCATCCGCTGGAAAGAAAACGGCGATTTCGATGGCGATACCTTCCGTTGGAATCACTTTGTGATGGCGGGCGACCCATCCTTGGCTCGCGCTGAAGCCAAAGGCAATATCAAAGGCGATATGTTCTCCTGCCCCGACGGCTTGTGGACAGATTCGCGCGGCGTGCTTTGGATTCAAACTGACATGAGCACCTCGGCCATGGGCAAAGGCGATCTCATCAACATGGGTAACAACATGATGCTGGCCGCTGATGTGACCACCGGCGAAATTCGCCGCTTCCTCACCGGCCCTGCAGGCTGCGAAGTGACGGGTGCGACGCAAACCCCGGACATGAAAACCATGTTCATCAACATCCAGCATCCTGGCGAGAGCCCCAGCGAGAAGAGCGACCCAGCCGCAGTAACCAAGATTTCATCTTGGCCTTTCAACAGCCGCCCGCGCTCTGCCACGGTGGCGATTCGCCGCAAAGACTCTGGCGTGGTGGGAACCTAAGCTGACGCTTAGGCGCAATTGCGCCACTTGATCGTCCTTTTCAGGGGACGGTAGTCTCAAGCACCGTTATCCTGACCTCCAAGCCCCGAGAATTCGGGGCTTTTTTGTCGGTGCAGCTGGGCCGCAGAAAACTTCGGTCATAACCGCCCAGACTCCTAGACGCTTTCGATATGACACAGGCAATGACAGTCATCAAAACTTCACCAAATCGCCATAAAGAGGTCATGCAGGTTAGGGACATTACATCCGTGTGCAAAACGGAGAATGACTATGCAACAAAACCCTCGCCCACTATTGGCACTATCCCCATGCTCTCAAGCTCGCAACGCAGCTCATTGCCCAGCGCAGGTCTCGGATGCAGCAATTGAGCCCTTGGATCAAACCGACGCTGCTGCCCGCAAGCCAGAATTAGAGGTGATTTGGGCGCGCCATTTAGATGAAGTGCGAGCTGCTCAAAGGCTGCGCTACTCCATCTTTGCTGATGAGATGGGTGCGCGATTGGAGACGCCAATCGCAGCGCATGATGTGGATCGCTTTGATGATTATTGCGAACATTTACTGGTGCGCGATGTCAGTGACAGCGCTCATTTCGGTCAGGTGGTTGGCACCTACCGACTTTTGACACCCACGCAGGCGCAACGTGCGGGCGGGCTCTACACAGAGACGGAATTCAATCTTTCGGCCTTAGACTGCTTGCGGCCTACGATGATGGAAATCGGCAGAAGCTGCGTTCATGCCGACTACCGATCAGGCGCGGTCATCATGGCGCTGTGGACCGCGATGGGTCAGTTCATGCAGGCCAATCAGTTAAGCAGCTTGGTTGGTTGCGCGAGCATCCCCATGCTCAACCAAGGAGGCGGTATCAATGGCGATGTGGCGGCCAGCATTTGGCGCAAGGTCTCGCAAAGCTATTTGGCCGATTCGGCTTGGCAGGTGCAGGCGCACACACCCTTGCCCGTGGATCTGCTGGACGATCACCTCGATGTCGAGCCACCTGCCTTGATCAAAGGCTATTTACGCATGGGAGCCAAAGTTTTGGGTGCACCCGCATGGGATCCTGATTTCAATACAGCGGATTTGCCCATGCTGATTCGGTTAGAGGACATGCCGGGCCGTTACCGCAAGCATTTCTTGGGGGTCTCATGACCATCAGCCGCTACCAAATCAAACACGCACTGAACGACGTGTGTGGCGAAGCTATTCACACATTTGAAGTACAACCCTACACCATCAATCTCTCAAAACACTCTCCTTAGGCCAAAAGAAATGTGAATGTCACGAAATTGACATGTTGCATTTGCACACTAGAGTGCATACTCCTTCAAAATCCCGATGATTTCAGACACTCAACCAAAAGAACAGACAGCCTTGCGTTATCTTGACCGCGATCAAAGCTTGTTAGCGTTTAACCGCCGTGTGCTCAATTGGGCGCAACGCGATGATGTGCCGTTGGTCGAGCGCCTGAGGTATTTATGCATCACCAGCTCAAATTTGGACGAGTTGTTTGAGGTGCGTGCCTACAACCACTTGGCGGCGTATATTGCCAACGATCACAAGGGTGATTTCAGCGTAGCGAGTTTTGAAGACCTGCACCGCAGTGCGCAAAGCTTGGTGTCTGAGCAATATGCCCTGTTTAATGGCGCGTTAACCGCTGCCTTTGCCAAGGAAAATATTTCTATCATCTCGCATGGTGAGCGCGACGCAGCGCAGCGCAAATGGGTCCAGAAATATTTTGAAGAAGAGGTGATGCCACTGCTCGTGCCGGTTGCACTTGATCCGGCGCATCCGTTTCCACAAGTGGCCAGCAAATCGCTGAACTTCATCGTTGAACTCGGTGGCACCGATGCATTCGAGCGCAAGAATTCGATCGCCATTGTGAAAGTGCCTCGCGTGTTGCCGCGAATCATTGCCTTGCCCGCCAAACTCTGTGGCAAGAAGCAATTGTTTATTTCACTCTCTAGCGTGATACGTGCACACCTAGACAATTTATTTCCTGGCAGAGCAGTCGGACAGTTTTCACAGTTTCGCGTTACACGCCATACCGATATGGCGATTGACGAAGAAGATGTGAAAAACCTGCGCATGGCGCTGCGCCAAGGTCTGCAGCATCGGCATTATGGGCAAGCCACGCGCATCGAGGTATCGAGCAGTTGCTCGCCCGAGCTATCTGCTTTGCTGCTCAAGCAGTTTGAGCTGCCCGAATGTGCGCTGTATCGCGTGCATGGGCCCGTGAATTTGGTGCGCTTTGGGCAACTGGCAGATTTGGTAGAAACGCCATCGCTGCGCTTTGCGCCCTACACGGCCTCTTATCCCGCGAGCATGCAGCCCGTGGTGCGCGGACTGTCGGTGTTTGATCGCTTGAAGCAAGGCGATGCCATGGCGCATCAGCCTTTTGAGAGTTTTGATGCGGTGTTGGATTTTCTGCGCGAAGCGGTGTATGACCCCAAAGTGCTGGCCATTCGCCAAACGATTTATCGCGCAGGCTCTGATTCGGCCATGATGGATTTACTGGTAGAGGCCGTGCGGCGCGGCAAAGAAGTATTGGCTGTAGTGGAGCTGAAAGCACGCTTTGACGAAGAGGCCAATATCAATTGGGCGGAGCGCTTGGAAGCCATTGGTGCGCAGGTGGTGTATGGCGTGGTGGGGCTGAAGACGCATGCCAAGATGCTGCTCGTCACCCGCAAAGAAGGCAAGCAATTGCGCCGCTATGGGCATTTGTCTACCGGTAATTACAACCCACGCACCGCCAAGCTTTACACCGACATCAGCTATTTCACCCAAGATGCGCAGCTCACACAAGATATGGAGCAACTGTTCATCCATTTGGCCAGCCAAAACCATATTCCCAAGCTCAAAAAGCTGCTGATGGCACCGTTTCATCTGCACCGCGAGATGATTGCGCGCATTGATGAACTGGCCGCCAAAGCAAGCAAAGGCAAATCCTCTCGCTTGGTGGCCAAGATGAATTCACTCACGGATGAGTCCATCATGGATGCGCTGGTTCGCGCAGGGCAAGCGGGCGTGAAGGTGGATCTGATCGTGCGCGGCGCGTGCATGCTGCCAGCTCAGTTGCCAGGTTTAACGGAGAACATTCGAGTGCGCTCAGTGATTGGCCGCTTCTTGGAACATTCGCGGGTGTTTTATTTCCGCTGCGAAAGCCAAGAAGATTTGTACCTGTCGAGCGCCGATTGGATGAACCGCAACATGTTGCGCCGCATTGAATTGGCTTGGCCCGTGACGGATTCGGTTTTGCGCCAACGCATCATTGACGAAACTTTGAATGCCTATTTGCACGATGGTATGGATGCCTGGGAGATGCAGCCCGATGGCTCCTACGTTTCGCTGCGCGATCCAGTCAATGGCCACAGTGCGCAGCAAGCACTGATGGTGCGCTATAAAAAAATCGGTAGCTAAACCAAGAAGAGGTGGCTCATGGATTTGATCGTGTGGCGACATGCAGAGGCTGATGGTCAACACAGCAACAGCCCTGATGACGTGTTGCGTTCGCTCACGCCGCACGGTCATCACCAAGCCGAGCGCATGGCCGCTTGGCTGGAGCCGCGGTTGCCCTCAGGCACACGCATTTTGGTCAGCCCCGCATTGCGCTGCGAAGGCACGGTGGCGTATTTAGGCCGCAAATACAAGCTCTGTGATGAGCTGCTTCCCTCGCGAGCCATGCCGGACTTACTTCAACTCATCAGCTGGCCAGATCGGCAGACGCCCACTTTACTGGTTGGGCATCAACCTGCCTTGGGTGAGCTGATCGCGCAATTGACGGGCATGCCGCCCAACGAGGTTTCGTTGCGAAAAGGCGGCTTGTGGTGGCTCAGAGGCAGGCAGCGCGAAGGACGCTTTCAAACCGTCACGCATTGCGTCATCGGCCCTGACCTGATTTGATCAATGGCTCATCACATTCAAGCTCCAGCTCGTCTTGAGCCAAGCTTGTACCTCTTGGGCAAGTAAATGCGCCGATTGCGGAAAACGCTTGGCCCAATCGCTCGAATACGATAGTTCAAACGACAGATCTTTTGCATGGCAATGCAAGGCCAGTGCCTTGACCTGCGGCTGCACCCGTGCATGGCAGAGCAAGACCGCGAGGCGCAAGCACATCAATTGCTGCACAAAGCGCACATCGCTGAAATCGGCCTCCAGCTTGCGCAGCTTGCCTTTGTGCCCCAGCACCAACAGGCTCAAGCGGTGCAGCTCGTTTTGCGAGAAACCCAGCACATCGGCGTTGTCAATGATGTAGGCGCTGTGCTTGTGACAATCGCTGTGCGAGACAATCGCACCTACCTCGTGCAAAGCAGCCGCCCAACCCAGCTTGCGGCGATGGCGCTCACGCTGCTCAGGCGCATCATCTACGCTGCCCAGAAGCTGCTCATAAAAGCCCAAGGCCGCTTGGCTCACGCGCCCGGCTTGCCCCTCATCGACTTCAAAGCGCCGCGCCAGCCGCTGCACGGATTGCTCGCGCACATCCTGCGCAATGCCCTCACGATCGAGCATATCCACCATCACACCATGGCGCAGTCCCGCATCGACTGCATGCATCTGCCGCAAGCCCAGCAAATCAAATAAAGCGATCAAAATACTCAAGCCGCCACCCAGCACCGGCTTGCGATCTTCTTTGAGGCCAGGCAATTCCAAAGCCTCGATCTTTCCCGCCTGCTGCAATTGCGCCCGCAGCCAAGCCAAGCCCTTGTATCCACCACATCCTCTGCGCCGCCGCTGGCCTGCAAAATATCGGCAATCGCGCCAATCGTGCCAGCGGAGCCGTAAGCCGGATCGCCGTGCAATTGAAAATGCACCGCCGCCTCATCGAGCACCGCTTTGGCTGCGATGATGGCCTTGTCAAATGCCTGCGCACTGAGCTGCCCATCGGCGAAATATTTATCAGCCCAAGCCACACTGCCCACGCGATAGGACTCCATCGCCAGCGGCTTATGTCCACGTCCCACGATCAATTCGGTAGAGCGCCCACCAATATCCACCACCAAGCGCCGCGCCTGCTGGCCGCCCAGCGGCATGATCGTCGGCGTGCTATAGGTCGTATCGTAGGGGCTGATGCCGGTGCCGTTCATCCACCGCAGCTCGCCCGTCGCCTTGTCGAAAGACATGAAGCGGTGTGCCGGCTTGGCCAAGGAGCCCCATTTGTCGGTGTCGCCCCAGCCCACCACCACCGCGCTGATCAGCACCGAGTCTTCGAACACGACGGGGATGTTGGTCCGCCCGCGTAGGTCGAGATTA
>JAAUOI010000170.1 GCA_012036375.1 Allobrachymonas sp.
GTTTTGACTCAATTTTGGAGGGCGTAGCGGTGCTACGTCCGAGAAAATTGGGGCAAAAATGACCGAAAAGCAGCCGCGAGAGCCCGCGCAGGCGCGAAGCGCCGCCTAACGGACAATCTCGGTTTAAATTCGCCTTTTGGAACGGGTTTGTTCAGCCCTCAAAGGATATGCTGAACAAGTCCGTGTGCCGAGAAAGAATCACAGCAGCCTATCCTTACTATGAATTCAATAGCACCTCGCGCAGATTCCACGTCGGCCACCCCTCAATTCGACCGTCAATTCAGCACCAAAGATTTCGATTTTGAGTTGCCTTCAGAGCTGATCGCCCAACATCCCGCGCTCGAGCGCACCGCCTCGCGTTTGCTCGATGGCCGCAGCAGCCCAGCAGTTCACCGCATCTTCCGCGATTTACCCCAGCTCTTGCAAGCCGGCGATTTACTCGTGTTCAACGACACCAAAGTCGTCAAAGCCCGCTTGTTCGGCGAAAAAGCCAGCGGCGGCAAGCTGGAGCTGCTGATCGAACGCGTCGTGAGCGGCCATGAAGTGGTCGCGCACATGAAGGTCAGTAAAAAGCCGCGCATTGGTGATTGGGTTTATCTGTACAGCACCACCTCTGAGCCGATCAAAGCCCAGCTCATTGGCCGCTGGCCGAATGAAGATGGCGCGTTGTTTCGCTTTGAGCTATCACACGACCCGTATTGGGTGATGGAGCAATTCGGCCATGTGCCGTTGCCGCCCTATGTAACACATGAAGATGAGCAAGAAGACGAGCAACGCTACCAAACCGTGTTTGCCAAACACCCCGGCGCCGTCGCTGCGCCCACGGCCGCGTTGCATTTTGATGAGGCATTGTTTGAAGAGCTTGCCTTCAAAGGCATCGAAAAAGCCTTCGTCACGCTGCACGTCGGCGCAGGCACCTTCCAACCCGTCAAGGTTGACAACATTGCTGATCACACCATGCATTTCGAGCGCTATCAAATCCCGCAAGAAACGCTAGATGCCATCAAAGAGTGCAAAGCCCGAGGCGGCAAAGTGATCGCAGTAGGCACAACGACTGGGCGCACGCTAGAAAGCTATGCCAAGACCCACGCGGCAAGCGGCGACACCAACATCTTCATCACCCCCGGTTTCCAATTCGAGACCGTGGACATGCTGATCACCAATTTCCACCTCCCCAAAAGCACCCTCATGATGCTGGTCAGCGCCTTCGCGGGCTATGAACACATCATGGCTCTGTACAAAACAGCCGTAGAAGAAAAATATCGCTTTTTTAGCTATGGTGACTCGATGCTGCTACAAAGAACAACTGCCTGAAAGCACTTATGCTCGATTTCCAACTTCTCAAAACCGACAATGAATCCCACGCCCGCCGAGGCACACTCACGCTGAACCACGGCGTGGTGCAAACACCCCATCTTCATGCCCGTGGGCACCTATGGCACCGTCAAGGGCGTGATGCCGCGCAGCTTGCATGAGATGGGTGCGCAAATTATTTTGGGCAACACGTTTCATTTATGGATGCGCCCCGGCCAAGATGTGATGAAGCAGTTTGGCGGCTTGCATGGCTTTGAAGGTTGGCACAAACCGATCTTGACGGACAGCGGCGGCTTTCAAGTCTGGTCGCTGGGCGAGATGCGCAAGATCAGCGAAGAAGGCGTGCGTTTTGCCTCGCCTGTGAATGGCGACAAGCTGTTTCTCACCCCTGAGGTGAGCATGCAAATTCAAACCGTGCTCAATTCCGACATCGTGATGCAGTTTGATGAATGCACGCCGTATGACGTGAAAGGTCACATCACCACCGAACTCGAAGCCCGTCAGAGCATGGAGCTTTCGCTGCGCTGGGCAGCGCGTTGCCAAACCGAATTTGCGCGCCTAGAAAATCCGAATGCACTCTTTGGCATCGTACAAGGCGGCATGTTTGAAAACCTGCGCCAAGAATCTTTGGACAAGCTCGTCGAGATGAATTTCCCCGGCTATGCGATTGGCGGCGTGAGCGTCGGTGAGCCCAAGGCCGAGATGCTGCGCATCATGGCGCACACGCCACATCGCCTACCTGCGAACAAACCGCGCTATTTGATGGGCGTAGGCACACCCGAAGATTTGGTCGATGGCGTGGCTGCTGGTGTGGATATGTTTGACTGCGTGATGCCCACGCGCAATGCGCGTAACGGCCATCTCTTCACCCGTTTTGGCGACGTGAAAATCCGCAACGCCAAACACAAAACAAGCCACGAGCCCATCGACCCGACCTGCACTTGCTACGCTTGCAAAGGCATCACCAATGCAGACGGTTCAGTCAGCGGCGGTTTTTCAAGAGCCTACCTGCACCACCTCGACCGCTGCGGCGAAATGCTCGGCCCCATGCTCGCCACCATTCACAACCTGCACTACTACCTGAACCTCATGCGCGAAGTGCGCGAGGTGCTCGACGCAGGACGTTTTGGCGAATTCAGACAACAATTCAAAGAAGATCGGGCAAGAGGCGTTTGATTCACACGGCTGGCTTTGCAGCCGCACCACACGCATGACAAAACTTCGCAAACGCGCTCTTTCGCGTATTGCATGCGCCGCAATGATCGTGCAGACCAATGCCGCAGTGCGGGCAAAAATCTTGTTTTTCGTTCTTTAAATCCACCGGACGCTCGCAGCCGGGGCAGACGCTTTTGGCCAAGCGTGCCAGAGCGGTGTCGTAGCTCAACTCCTCGCGGCGGGCGGCTTCGGGCAGCAGCTCAGCGGCTTTTTGTTTTTCTAAATAACGGTTCAGCGCGAGGATGGCGTAGCGGCCAATCACTGCGGTGAGCGCGATGCCGACGATGTAGCGCACATAGCCGCCGTAGCTTGGCAAATACGGCACAAGTTCAACGAAGAAAGCAAAGGCTGCAAAGATGATGAAGCCCCACACGAAGGGCCAATACGTGCCCTTGCGTTTTTTCACGAAGAGCCAAGCAGCGATGGCGAGCAAAGGCAAGGTCAATAACAAACGATAGAGGAAAACGCGCAGCTCGACTTTGCGTTGCTCGGACTGCATCAGCTCTCTGGCGCTTTGCTCCATTGCCTCCAGTTGCTCACGCTGTTTGCCAGCGGACTGCCTCGCATCGAGTGCAATCTTGTCTTGCGCCTCCAAGGCGCTCTGCGCTTGGCGCTGGGCTTGTTGCAAAGCATCCAGGCTGCGAGTACGCGCAATCACTTCGGGGTCTTGTTCACTGCGCTGCGTGGCGCTGCGGGTAGCGATCCAGTTGTTGAAGCTCTCTCGGGCGGCTGACACATCGCGCTGCGCGGTGTTGAGCTTGAGCTGGGCTTGCGCCAAATCATCTTGCGATTGGCGCTCGGTGCGCTCGGTGGTTTTGATGCTTTCTCGCAAATTGTCTGCTTGCGAGCGATCCAAGAAATCATCAAGTTGCAATTGCTTTTCCACCTTAGGCAAATCGCTCACTACCGTGCCGCCTAGGCCAATCAAAAAGCCTGCAAACACGAAAGCGACCAACCACAGCCCGCGCCTGAACCATTTTTCAGACAAACGAAGAGATTTACTCATGATGATGCCCTTTTAATTCACTATAAATTCAATAGCACTCCGCGCACATTTTATGCCGGCTAGAGCCTTAAAACGCTTTGAAAATTACAAACTGAGAGCCACTGGCATGCTGCTCAAGCCTGCACGCGGCAGCCAAGCAAACACCGAATCCACCGTGACAGATTCAATACGATCAGAAAACCGCTTTTTACTCGGATGATCGTCAAACTCGATATTGGCTTGCGTGATGCGGCCACCTAAGCGCGTGAGTGGCGGAATGTTCAAAGTCGTGGGTTGATAGCCTTTGAATTGCAGCCACGCTTGAGCTTGATCGCGTGTGCGAATGCTGCCCTCCATCGCCGCAGCCAGCGTCTCGATCGCCCACTGATTGCTCTGCTGATACTTTGTGCCCCACACATAGCTCACCATGCTGTAGGGCTTGATGTGCATGGATTTGGTACGCGAATCATTGACAAGCGCCGCATGCAGCTTGTCTTGCACTTCTTTCGTCGGCACGACCCACGCCGCTTCAAAGCGAAACAAATCGTCGAGGAAAAATTCACCCAAGCCCTGCCTGTAAAGCGATGCCTCAGCCGTGCCGCAGGTGTTGAGCTTATGCGCCACCAACCAGCGGCCATCTTGCGCTTTGTAGGCGAAGCCCAAATGCGAATAGCGCAGCCCATACTTGCTCAAATCCTGCCCTGCCCGCGCCAGCACCACGACTTTTGCGCCGCTCTTGGCATGCTCTGCTTCCAGCGCTTTCCAGGTTTTCTCGGCAAGGTTCATGCCTTGCACGATCATTTGCGGCGCGGGCGGCTTGGGTGCATCGCAACTGCGCCCAGCCTGCGCGTGGAACGCTGCGCTCACGAGCGCGGCTGCCAGTGCGTAACGAATCATCTTCATAATTGGCCTCGCTCAATACGTCATGCGCTCGTTGTGCAGAAGCGCCTTGCCTAGCTCATTGGGAATGAAGGCAATTGCTTCACCGAGTGCAGAGAGCACCATGCCTGTGCCAATCACGCTCACGGTGACCGATGCGCCCACGCCCACTGCGCTGGCTTTCACGCCTTTGCCCAGAATTTCCACACTCACGCGAGCACCGTCAGACGCGCGCTCCAGCACATACACCGTGCCCCGTGCGGTGACTTCCACCAACTTCACAACAAACACTGCGCCCGCCGTGGATAAGATGACTGGCGCTGCCACCGACGCACCCGCCGCCGTGCTCGCACCCACGCCCGTGACCACCACGGATGCAACGGGCAACATGCTGAGCACAATGGATGCTTCGCTCTGCGCATAAGATTTAGAGACAAATCCGGCGCTAGCCGGCATAAATACTGCGCTAAGTGCTATCGAAAACGTAGTAGCCACAGATACTACAGTAGACATCATGGTAGATTTCAAAGAAACAGCTTTCATCACTCGCTCCTGGTTTGGTCGAGACAACATCGTCAATTTGTTCAGGGAAGCTGGGGGCAGACTTTGCACCCCAGCAAGTTCAAAGCAAAACGCTTACTGCGTTTCTATCTCAGCACGCGCTTCAGCGCGGGCTCGCAAGCGCATCTCCGCCAAATCGGCTTCATGCTTGTCGCGCAGAGTTTTAGCCAGCGTGAACGTGGTGGTGATCAGATACAACCAGCTCACCAGCAAGAATGCCTTGTAAGTGTCGTTCACATCCATGCGCCACAAGCCCCAACCGGTGAGCGTCATGGCCACGAAGAAGGCCGTCCACACCACCATCTTCCACATGGGCGTGTCAGCTTGCTTGTATTGGTTGTCGCGGATGAATTTGGCCAAGAAGAAGGCCGTGGACAAGCAGAAGATATAGCCCATGACCATGAACGCGCGATCCAGATCCTGGCCGGGCAGATAGGCCAAGCCGACACCGCAGAGAAACACTGCAATGCCAAAAGAAATCCAAACTTGGAGCTGCCAAGCTTTGGTGTCGCGGGAAATGATCGGGTTAGCCATAAATACCTTGTCAAGAGTTGAACATGGGCTCAAGTATCGAAGCAATTTCGTTCGATGCAACTTTTACCCGTGAAGTGTTGAAAATTGGCTTTGTAAGTAGCAAAAAATGATACCTACGCCTCCTCGACAGGCAGTTTAAACGCAAAAAAGCAGGCTCGAAAGCCGCTTTTATTGGATTGAAAACTCACATGCAGTGAATTAAGCACCTTTGGCAGCCGCCACTTGCGCAGCCACTTCAGCAGCAAAATCATCGACCTTCTTCTCAATGGCCTTCGCCCACGACGTAGAGCGTGAAGCTCTTGAGTGTCGTGTTCGCGCTCTTGAGGTAGGCGGCAACTGTTTGCTTGCCGTCAGCGGCTTTCACAAACACTTGGTCGAGCAAGCTCACTTCTTTGAGGTATTTCTGCACTGAGCCTTCGACCATCTTGGCGATGATGTCGGCAGGTTTGCCTGATTCAGCAGCTTTTTGTTCGGCGATAGAGCGCTCTTGGCGATCAACTCTTGAGGCACATCGGCGCTCGACAATGCCACCGGCTTCATCGCAGCAATATGCATCGCCACATCACGGGCGGCGGCTTCGTTGCCATCAAACTCGACTGCCACACCAATGCGCGTGCCGTGCAAATAAGTCGTTACAGGGCTGCCAGAGAAGCGCTTGAAGCGGCGAAAGCTCATGTTCTCGCCGATCTTGCCGATCAGTCCTTTGCGCACGTCTTCCAATGTTGGGCCAAAGCCATCCAAGCTGAATGCGGTGGCGCTCAAAGCGGCGACATCAGCTGGGTTGGCGGTGGCCACGGCTTTGGCAGCAGCATTGGACAAGGCCAAAAAGCTGTCGTTCTTGGTGACGAAGTCGGTTTCGCAGTTGATCTCGATCATGCCAGCGGTGTTGCCATCGACGAATGCGGTCACAACGCCTTCAGCGGTAATGCGGCTAGCGGCCTTGCCAGCTTTGTTGCCGAGCTTGACGCGCAGAATCTCTTCAGCCTTGGCCATATCGCCAGCGGCTTCGGTGAGGGCTTTTTTGCACTCCATCATGGGAGCGTCAGTCTTGCCGCGCAATTCGGCGACCATGCTTGCGGTGATTGTCATATTCATTCCTTCAATACTTGAGAATTAAAACCAATATAAGTACAGGACGCGAAATTCGCGAAAATTACGCGAAAAGACGCAAAAAATACCGAATACGAAATCTAAAAAAGAAAACGCAGAAACAAGTTTATTGAGTCAGGAGTTTCTTTTTCACGTCTTTC
>JAAUOI010000171.1 GCA_012036375.1 Allobrachymonas sp.
GCGAAGGCGACAGCGACGAAAAAGCGCGTTAAGACGCGGTCAAAATCCGCCGCAGCAGCGAGAGCTTATGGGATTGCCCTGATCTCCGCAGATCGACCCGGTCGCGTTCAGCATCGGACCGCTCCCGATCCGCTGGTATGCGCTCGCCTATATCGGCGGGCTCGCCTCGGGTTGTTCTATCTGACCCGACTCCTCAAGAACCAGAAGCTGTGGTCGCAATCAGGGGGCCCGCCGCTTACCCGAGTCCAACTCGACGACGTCATTTTCTGGGTGGCCGTCGGGGTGCTCCTCGGCGGCCGCCTCCGCGGCTGCCGCCTTCGCGGCGAATCCTTCTCGGACACCTTGCTCTGCCCTGCTGCGATGCGCAACGCGATGAGGTTTTGCGCGGGCATCACGGCAAAGCCCTCGGCCTGTGCCACCCAAGCCAGCGCCACACCCGAGCTGCGAGACTGTGCCCGCACAGCCTCCAACACAGCCGTCACACGATCTGCCTCGCGATTGAGCGCCGTAGCGGCACTGTCACGCAGCGCAAACACCGCGCCTGCCGATCCAATCGCAATGATGGTGATGACGATCAACAGTTCGAGCAGGGTAAAACCGCTCGCTTTTGCGCTCGCTTGCCTATTGCCAACTGCCCACATCCGCATCCTTACCTTCGCCGCCTGCCTGCCCATCTGCGCCAAAACTCATCACATCGATCTCGCCTTTGATGCCGGGGTTGAGGTACTGATACGAGCGCCCCCAGGGATCGTTGGGGAGTTTTTCCAAATACGGTTTCCAGTTTGAGGGAATCACGCCTGCTGTTGGTCTGCTCACCAAGGCCTGCAAGCCTTGCTCGCTGCTGGGGTAGCGCTGATTGTCTAAGCGATAGAGCTTGAGCGCTTGCACGATGTTGTTGATGTCCGTCTTAGCAGCGGTGCTGCGGGCATCGTCTGCGCGATCAAGCACATTGGGCACGATGAGCGCAGCCAAAATGCCGATGATCACCAAAACCACCATCAATTCAATCAGCGTAAAGCCGCGCTGAGCCTGCCGAACTAAATTTTTGGAACCAGAAACAAAAAGAGAAAAAGCTGTCTTCATAGAACCCGCATAATAGCTGGATGCAACGCTCTTTTTGGATACGACTCGCAACATTTGTTTTATGGCTGCTCGCTGCGGCGAGCGCTGTGTATTGGGGTTTGAGATTTGTGCAAGGATCGCCTGCGCCTAATTCTGCGGTGTCTGTGCAAGGCATCAGCGTTAGCGCGGTCGATCCCGGAGCCTTGGCCAGAGGCTTAGGCGGAGGCAAGCAGCCAGTGGCCAGTGCTGCAAATCCTAACCCCGCGCCGGTCAGCAGCATTGCAGCCTCGCGATTTGTGCTGACTGGCGTGGTGGTTGCGCGCACAGGCCAAGCCTCGTCCAGTGTGGCGTTGATTGGCGTGGATGGCAAGCCAGCGCGGCCGTATCGCGTGGGCACAAGCTTAACGGATGGCGTGGTGCTGCACAGCGTGGCTGCTGGCCAAGCCATGCTCTCTGCCAATATGCAAACTGAGCCTAGCACGACACTGCAATTGCCCCAACTCACGACAGCGGTGGCGGGCACTGCAATGGTGTCGCAACCCGCACAGCCTATTGTTGCCAGACCAGCCAATCCGACTGCTGCACCTTCATCACTTGGCAATAGGCCAGCGCGTCCGTTGGCCAGTCGCCCGCGCGAAGCCCGTCAACAAGATCAGTAGGGCAAAGCTGCCAAAGCGCCTGAGCCTGCGGCCTCCGCGTCATAAGTGCGGATTGTTCCTTCGCCATCCGCGTTGATTGCTGCTGAGTCCACACCATCGCGCGCATCACGCCCGCATGCGTGATCCAAATCTCGTCTTGCTTGGAATCAAAGCTTTGCGTCAATCGATGCATCACGCGCCTCACAAACTGTGCCGTCGATTCGCCTGAACCGCCGCAGCGGTAATTTGCAAAATCATCTGTCCATGCTTGCAATTGCATAACGGGGATGTTGTCCCACGCTTGCAGCTCCCAAGCGCCAAAGTTCATCTCGGCCATGCGGTAGTCGGTTTTATAAGCAAAATCAGGCTCTAGCCGGCATAAAACCTGCGCTAAGTGCTCACATCTTTGTAGCGGCGAGCTAACGATGGGCAGGCCGCGCGGCAGTTGCGCCAGCAGTTCTTGAGCCGCCTGCTCGATCACCTGCGCATCGCAAGGCACATCGCTTGCGCCGTAACAAACGCCGCTGTCAATCAGCGGCTTCGGATGCCGCACCAACCAAATCGTCACAGGCCAACCGCCACCGCGCCGAGCAAAAAAGCAATTTCACAGACCTGCTGCGTCGCGCCCAGCGCATCGCCTGTAAAACCCTGCAAACGCTGTTTCAAACGCCACTGCATGATGCCCCAAGCTACTACCGAGCAGCCCACAATCACTATCAATTCAATAGCATTCCACGCAGTATATATGCCGGCTAAGGGTATAAAACACCATAAAAAATTGCTCCACAAAGCGCTGCGGGAGATACGATCAGCCAAAGGCTTGGATTTGCTTCCCGCCGCATCGCCTACATGCGGCAGTAGCGCCACAGTAAGCATCGGCAGCGCCCGCGATACACAGTGGCTCGCCCAGATGAGCAGCGCGACGTGCATCAGTGGTAATTCGCCCAGGGCCGCGAGCAGCGCGATTTTGGTGAGCAGCGCCAAGACCAAAGCCATCGCGCCAAACGCGCCGACTCGCGAATCCTTCATGATCTCTAAGGCGCGGTTGCGGTCATACGAGCCGCCCAAGCCATCGGCCAAATCTGCCAGCCCATCTTCATGAAAACCGCCGGTGAGCAGCACAGTGGCAATGGTCGAAAAACAAGCCGCGATCAGTGGGGCGTAAGGCGAAGAAATAATCGATTCAAGCGCCACATAAACCCCCGCCGCCACCGCGCCCACCACCCAGCCCACCCCCGCAAAATGCGCCGCACTGCTTTTGAGCATCTCTGGGTTGTAACCCACCCAAGCAGCCAATTTCCCCGTGATCGGAATGCGCGTGAAAAACTGAATGGCGAGAAGAAAGTGTTTGATGAACATTGCTCAGATGTGTTTGCTCTTTGAAAGAGTCGCAGAACACGGAAATCACGAAGGTAGCACGGAAGACACGGAAAAAGCCAGCAGCTGTTTTCTGTGTCTTCCGTGTAGTTTCCGTGCTTTCCGTGTTCTGTTTTCCAGTGCGCCAAGCAGCTCAAATTTTCTGCGAAACCCCAGCCGATTCAAAGCTGGCCATTTCGTTGAGCAATCGTGCACTTGATACGATCAACGGCCAAGCCAGCAATGCTCCCGTTCCTTCGCCCAACCGCAGGCCGAGCTCCAACAAAGGCAGCGCAGCCAAAGCTTTGAGCATGGCCTTGTGCCCATGCTCTGCGCCCGAGTGGCAAAACACCATGTAATCCTTGGCCGCTGGCACGAGGCCCACTGCGATCATTGCCGCTGCGCCCGAGATAAATCCATCTACCAAAACGATGCGTCGCTCAGAAGCCGCTTGCAGCATCGCACCTGCCATCATGGCGATTTCAAAGCCGCCCACGGCGCATAAGATGTCGAAAGGCTTCTTGGCATCTTTGTGGCGACGATGCGCCCGCGTCAGCGCATAGACCTTTTTTTTCATTTGCTCATCAGTCAGCCCCGTGCCGCGCCCGGCGCAGTCTTCCACCGGGATGGGCGTGAAGAGCGACAAGATCAAGGCGGCGCTCGACGTATTGCCAATACCCATTTCACCCAGCGCGAGCACATTGCCGCTCAAGCCGCGCACCACCTCCATACCGCCGTGTAACGCAGCAGCGGCCTGAATCTCATTCATTGCAGGCGCGAGTACGCAGTTGCGCGTGCTCGGCGCGATTTTCATTTGCACCAGTTGCGGATGATCGGGCAAGATTTGCGCCACGCCCGCATCCACCACCGTGAGCGAAAAGCGATGCTGATGCGCCAGCACATTCACCGCCGCACCGCCTTGCTTGCCAGCAGGTGCAAGCATGTTCTGCACCATTTGCACCGTCACGGCCTGCGGATAGGCCGACACGCCTTCATCCACGATGCCATGGTCACCTGCAAACACCACGATTTGGGGCTGCTTGAGGCTCACATTGTCTGATTGCTGAATCAAACCCAGCTGTACCGCCAAAGCTTCGAGCTGACCCAAAGCGCCCAGCGGCTTGGTTTTCTGATCCAGTTTGTTTTGCAATTGACGCGCCAACTCTTGCGCCTGAGCACCTTCACGGATGCGGCTGATGGGGGGTAAATGAAGATCGGCAGTGTTCACGGGGCTTGCAAAAAGAGACGGTAGGCAGGATTGTGAGTTTCATCCACAAAGGGATAACCCAAATTCGTGACAAATTGTACAAAGCTTTTATCGTCAGCCTTGGGCACTTGAATGCCCACCAAATCCGCCCGTAGTCTGCGCCTTGATTGCGGTAGTGAAAGAGGGTGATATTCCAGCTCGGGCGCATGGCGTTTAAGAATTTCATGAGAGCGCCTGGCCGCTCGGGGAAGACGAAGCGCAGCAGGCGCTCCTCTTGTGCCAATTTGGACGCGCCACCCACCATATGGCGCAAATGCTCTTTGGCCAGATCATCATGCGTGAGATCAATCGTCTCAAAGCCTTTTTTCGTGAACGTGGCGGCGAGTTTGGCGCTTTCGCCTTTGCCATGTGTCGTAAGGCCGACGAACACATGGGCTTTTGGCTGTCCGAAATGCGGTAGTTGAATTCCGTCACATTGCGTGCGCCGCCCGGCAAGCTGCCAATCGTCTCGCAAAAGCGCCTGAAACTGCCGCGTTCCTCGGGCACGGTCACGGCAAATAGTGCCTCACGCTCTTCGCCCACCTCGGCGCGCTCGGCCACGAAGCGCAGGCGGTCAAAATTCATGTTTTGCGCCGCAGAGGATTGCCGCATAAGTCTCGCCCTTGGTTTTATGTGTTGCGACATATTGCTTCACAGCCGCCACCGCCAATGCCCCCGAGGGCTCGACGATAGAGCGCGTGTCCACAAAAATATCTTTGATCGCCGCGCAGACCGCATCGGTATCGACCACCACATAGTCGTCCACCAAATTCTTCGCGATGCGATAGGTCTCTTCGCCCACGAGTTTGACGGCAGTACCATCGGCAAACAGGCCGACATCCGGCAGCGTCACGCGCTTTTTCGCGCGGGTCGATTGCAGCATCGCGTCGGAATCCACCGTCTGCACCCCAATCACCTTGATCTCTGGCCGCACCGCCTTGATGTAGTTCGCCACCCCCGAAATCAGCCCGCCACCGCCAATCGCCACAAAAATCGCATCAAGCGGCCCTTGGTGCTGGCGCAGCATTTCCATCGCAATCGTGCCTTGGCCGGCAATCACGTCCGGGTCATCAAACGGATGCACAAAAGCATAACCTTCGCGCTTTTCAATGGTCAGCGCGTGTTGATACGCATCGGAATAACTGTCACCGTGCAACACAACTTCGCCGCCCAAATTGCGCACTGCATCGACTTTGAGCTGAGGCGTCGTCACTGGCATCACGATCACGGCTTTGGTGCCCAGTTTGTGCGCCGAAAGCGCCACGCCCTGTGCATGATTGCCCGCCGAGGCGCAAATCACGCCTTTTTTGAGCTGTGCGGGGGTGAGCTGCGCCATTTTGTTGGCTGCACCGCGCAGCTTGAAGCTGAACACGGGTTGTTGATCTTCGCGTTTGAGCAATACCTTGTTGTGCAAACGGCGCGAGAGCTGGCGAGCGGGAGTCAAATCGCTCTCAATCGCCACATCGTAGACGCGGGCATTGAGAATTTTGGTCAAGTAATCTGCGGGGGCGAGATGTTTTTTGGGTTGTGTAGCCATGCGCGATTGTAAAACCCGTGTTGCACAGCACAAAAAAAGCCCCGGCACTTGCGAGCCGGGGCTATAACTAACCCTGTTTTGAGGAGGGTTGAGGAGACAAGCTTTGATTTTATGCGGCAAATATGCTGCATTGCAACAAAGATTGATAATTGACCCTTATTTAGCAGGAGTTTCCGATGGAATGCACAGTAAGTTGGACAGGCGGTTTGCAAACCCGTTCAGGAATGGGCTTTGTGGCTGAGACGGGCAGCGGCCATGGTGCTCACGATGGATGGTGCGCCTGATGCCGCCAAACCAGAAAACGGCGGGCAAAACCTCGCGCCCCGCCCGATGGAAGTGGTGCTCGCAGGCGCTGGCGGCTGCACGGCCTATGACGTGGTGTTGATTTTGAAGCGTGGCCGCCATGATGTACGCGGCTGCTCCGTCAAACTGCAAGCCGATCGCGCCGAAGTTGATCCCAAAGTCTTCACCAAGATCAACATGCACTTCACCGTCACAGGCAAGGGTCTGCAAGCTACTGCCGTTGAGCGCGCCATTGCCATGAGCCACGAAAAATACTGCTCGGCCACCATCATGCTGGCCAAGACGGCAGAGGTGACGACGAGTTTTGAGCTGGTAGAAGTGTGATTTTCAAGGATTTTAGGGCTCTAGCCGGCGTGGAATGTGCGCGGAGTGCTATTGTATTTGTAGTGTTTGATGTCGCTTTTTGGCGTTCAGAAGGTTTCGTTGTTTTGAGAGCGGCTACGTGGCCAAGGGGGTGTTGCGCCCTGCTCATACTATCGCGCAAAGAGTTACGCGACACCTGTCGCGTGGAGACGATGTG
>JAAUOI010000172.1 GCA_012036375.1 Allobrachymonas sp.
GCTTTAAGTGGGTCAATACGATGCTGGGCAATTTGAAGACTGCGATCAGCGGTACGTACCACAGCATTGATCACAGCAAGTATGGCAACCGCTATTTGGCTGAGTTCTCCTATCGCTTTAATCGCAGATTTGATCTGGCATCGTTGCTGCCTCGTCTGCTCAATGCCGCCGCAACGACAAAGCCGCATACGCTTAGGACTTTGCGTGGGTCTGAGGCATGTGGCTAATCAGGCGAAATTGGCATCTAGCCGGCATGGATGCTGCGCGGAGCGCTATTGAATGAAGAGCGATGCGTTGCGCACTCGTGCATGGAGGCTTGTATCCAATGTTGATTTGGTGGCTTCCAACGAGTGTTGGTAGCACTTCCGCGCTTAAACTCCGAGATAGTCCCTTTATTTTGGTTTAGATGAAAACCATTCGCTTAATTTTCGCACTCGCGCTACTGGCCTTGCAAGGCTTGGCTGCGGCCCAAGTGCCGGTGCGTTTCATGGTGAACCCGAGTTTTGAGGTGCCGGTTTTTGGGCCGGCTTGTCCAACCGGGGGCAATGCAGGCGGAGCCGGCGGCTCTACGCGTGGCTATCTGGCCGCGCCCACTCAGCCGCCCGGCGCGGGTGTGACGAATCCCAGCAAGATCGTGCCCGGCTGGGAAACCACCGACATTGATACGCCCGCCAATGGCTTCATGTGCGCTGGCGTGGCCACCGGAAACTACGCTCCGACGCAAATCTTCGTTTCGGCTGATCCCGCAGGGCCCGCGCAACAAGGTAATCAATTTGCAGAGCTCAATCCAGAGCATCCGGCTCGCATTTATCAGCGAGTTTGTGTGACATCCAATGAAAGCTTCTCGTATTCTTGGCATCACAAGCGCCGTGGGGCAGGGCCGGAGACGGCGCGAGCGGTGTTGTGCCGAAGCGGCGCAGGTTTCAGCCAACCCATCGAGTGTGGCGTGGTCGCCGATCAGTATGCTGTGTCGCCCGTCCAAACGTCGGTCGCCGCGTGGACGCTGATTACGGGGACGTTTGTGTTGCCAAGTGCTGTTGCTGGACCAGTTACAGGGGAATTCGGTTTTGAATCAGTTTCGCCAGCGGGTGCGTCTGGCAATTTGCTGGATAACGTGACGCTCTACATGCGCCCACTGATCGATTTTTTGCCCACAACGACGACGATGGCGGAACCCAGCACCGGCACGAGCTTGCGTTTGGCCGTGAATGGATTGTTGCAATCGGCGGCCACGGTGATCATCCGCCGAAACGCCGGTAGCACGGCGCGGTTCAGCTTGGACTACACGGTTGGCGCTGCATCGCGCGGCACGGTGCTGGGGGTGAACACTGCCACGGGGGACATCACGTTGTCTTTGCCTGCGGGCCAGTACAACCCCAACCAAGCTACAGGCGCGGAGGCGGGCATCATCAGCATTCCTTTGGTGGTCGTCAACGATGAAGTGATTGAGGGCACCGAGACGGTGACGTATGCGCTGTCGAATGCCGACATCACAGGCGGTGGCGGCACCCCCGCTGGCTTTGGTGTCGCCGTCGGTGGCTTGTTGCATAGCTTGTCTGGCTCCAGCGCGCAATGCAGCGCGCCGACCAGCAACGTGACGCTCCAAATCAATGACGATGACCGTGTGCGACTGACCAAAGCCTTTAACCCCAATACCGTGGCGCAAGGCAGCAACTTCACGTTGAGCTTCACCTTAAGCAGCCCTGCCGAGACGGTCAGTAGCACAGGCCGGGTGACCTCTAGCGTCGTGAGCTTCACCGATGTGCTGCCTACGGGCATCGTTGCCGCGGGCGGCACACCTGCTTTGTCCGGCCAATGTGTTGGCACAAGTCCGGCAATTGCTGCCAATGCAACGAGCATCGGTATTTCGGGTCTGCAAGTGCCTGCGGGCCCACCCACGGGCGATGGTGCAGCAACGATTTCCTGTGTTGTTTCGGTGGCAGTGACGAGTGCACCTGGGCAAACCAATGCCTCCTGCGCGGGCAACCCAGCGGCTTTTACCAACAGCGCGACCAACATCACGAGCCCCGTCAATATCACCAACACCGTTTCCCCCAGCTGCGTGGTAATCGTGCCAGCGGCTAATTTGTCAGTAACTAAAACCAATGGCACCAACACCTTGGTGGCGGGCAATACGGCGGTCTATACGCTGACCTTCGCCAATGCGGGCCCGGCAAGCGCAGATGGCGCCTTGGTGCGAGATATTCCCAGTGCGGGCCTGTCATCGTGCGTGGTGTTGTCGCCCTGTACCACCACAGGCGCGGCTGTTTGCCCCAGTATTGCCACACTGAACGCCAGCTTGTTCGGCGCGGGCGCAGCGATAGCCACATTCCCAGCCGCTAGCAGTATCACCTTCCGAGTGAGCTGCGGTGTTTCGGCGACGGGCTTGCCGTAGTTTCAAATGAGCACTTGCAATTTAAATAGTCGCACGGCGTTTGGGTAGGCCACTTTTTCTGCCGTGGCAGGGCATGGGCTCCATGCTGGACTTCTCTGTATTGGGAAACATTTCAACGAAGGTGCGAAGCGCTTCAGGCATCATGAAAGCCATGTAATGAAAGTGCACATCAGCGATAGGCAAATTTTTAGCATCAACGGTAGGCAAGGTTTGCGCCTGCGCCGACAGCATCAAACAGGCCGTAGCGATGTAGCGCACTAGACTGGATCGAATCATTGGAATATTCAGTTAAGGGTTTTGCCGGCTCGCAGCACGGTGGCGATGACGTGGGCATCTTGGCCGCAGAGCATGCCGCCGGTGCGCGAGAGTTGATCGGATTGCGGCAGGCGCAGGCTGACTTGGCTGCTCTGCTCGCTGGTTTGTGCGGATTCAACCTGAAGATGAATTGCTTGCACCCAAGGGGCGCAAGAAGAGGGGCAGAGCAGATTGAAGGGTGGCGATGTCCATACCGCTCAGGATAGCAATTCTGCGCCAGCTCGCCCTCGCTCAGATGCCGCTGCCTTTGCGCAAAGTATTCATCCGGTCCACGGCTTTGAGCGTGATGGTTTTGAGGTCGGCGCCTTGCAAGACGGTGAGTTTGATTTCAGTGTCTGGCTGGGCGCGGGCCCAGATTTTTTGTAGAAGCTTTCTAGGTTGGCGACCTTCGTATCGTCTACCGCCAGTACCACATCGCCGGGCTGAATTCCCGCCGCCTGCGCCGGGCCATCGGGCGAGACGCGCACGACCTGCACGCGGCCGCCTTGGTCAGACGAGGTCAAGCCCAGCCACGGGCGTTTGGATGATTTGCTGCTGCCGGTTTGCAGCATCTCGGCCAGAATGGGTTTAAGCAAATCCACCGGGACGAACATATTGCCTGGCAGGCGCACGTTTTGGCCGATGCTGTCCATCACGAACAAGCTGCCAATGCCCAGCAGCTCGCCTTTCAAATTGAACAGCGGTGCGCCGGAATGGTTTTGCATGGGCGGGCTGGTGAACAGTGCGGATTCAATGTGATATTCCCAATAGCCGGAGAAGGCGCGTTTGCTGACCAATTGCGTCATGTTCACATCGGCATCGGCATCCGTGGTGGCGCCAGCGCTGGCCATGAGCGGCTCGCAGGTTTTGATGTCGGTGGAGCCGCCCAAGCTCACTGCCTGAATACCGCGCATCGGCACCACGGGGCGCACGAGGCCAAAACCCGTGGCCAAGTCATACGCTACCACGCGAGCGGGCACGACTTTTTTATCGGGCGTGATGAGCTGCACTTCATCGGCTTCCAAAATTAAATAGCCAATCGTTACCACCAAACCATCTGCGCCAATCACCACGCCAGAGCCGCTGCGCTCTTTGCCCAAGGTTTGCGCAGAGCGTGCGCCTTCAGCCGCTCGCACCTGCACCCCAACCACTGCGGATTGCGCTTTCGTGAGCGCTGCAATGGTGTCTTGTGTGCTTGGGCTCGCAGCGTTGGGCGTGATCGGTGCGTTGGCCGCTTGCGCGAGGTGGACGCTGCTGAGTGTGAGTAGTAGGGTGAGCAACAAGCTGCGAGCGCCTGCACCAGAACGTTTCGTTGCAAGGGAGTGTGCTGGTAGAGCGGGTGATGGATGAATCATGGAAGCTCCTGATGTACAGGGAGGATGCCCTGTTCAACCCAGAGTTCCCGTTAGGACGCGGGATGATCGCGAGATGGGTTTCGAGGCAGTTTTGGCTCAATTTTGGAGATCGTAGCGGTGCTACGGGCGAGAAAATTGGGGCAAAATGACCGAAAACCGTCCGCGAGCACCCGCGTAGGCACGAAGTGCCGCCTAACGGGAAATCTGGGTTTAAGCTGCTGCGTTTCAGGGACGACACGCTTGCCTTGTGCGTTATCGACTTCCACCGCCCAATGACCTTTACGGGCGTAGGTTGTCGAGCCTTGTGCGCTTTTGAGGGTGTAGCTATCCTGTGATGCAGTCACCTCACTATCAACTTGCCTGATGTTTTCATTAAAAATTTCACGTCCTCGTGTGCCAAGCGTGATGACTTCAGATACCAACTTGTCGCCCGTCTTGAACGGCCTAATCTCCACGGCTTGAGCCCAAGCGGTTAAACCTGTTGCTGCAAGACTCAGCAGAAGTGCTAATTGACGTATCTTTTTTGGCTTTCAAAAAAATTGAAATTTTAAAATCAGGTTTGTAAGTGTCAATCATCAACTATAGGGAGCATGCACATGCGAAAAAACCCGCATGAAGCGGGTTTTTAGTGTTCGGATGGAAATTTACTTCAGGCCAGCCGCTGCGCGCAGCGCTGCTGACTTGTCTGTCCGCTCCCAAGTGAACTCAGGCTCATCGCGGCCGAAGTGGCCGTAAGCCGCCGTCTTCTGATAAATCGGGCGAAGCAGATCAAGCATTTGAATGATGCCTTTCGGGCGCAGATCGAAATGCTCGGCCACCAAGGCAGAGAGCTTGTCGTCCGAAATCACGCCAGTGCCTTCGGTGTAGACCGTGATGTTCATGGGCTTGGCGACACCGATAGCATAAGCCACTTGCACTTGGCATTGCTTGGCCAAGCCCGCCGCCACCACGTTTTTCGCCACATAGCGAGCGGCATAGGCTGCTGAGCGATCCACCTTGGAAGGATCTTTGCCAGAGAATGCGCCACCGCCGTGTGGGCATGCACCGCCATAGGTATCGACAATGATTTTGCGCCCGGTGAGGCCGCAATCGCCCTGCGGACCGCCAACCACGAAGCGGCCGGTGGGGTTGATCAAATACTTGGTGTTTTGCAGCCACTCTTTGGGCAGCACGGGCTTGATGATTTCTTCAATCACGGCTTCGTAGAAGCTGGGCTTGAGCGTCTTCATGTCGATGCTTTGATCGGGATCATGTTGCGTGGAGAGCACCACGGTGTCGATGCTGTGCGGCTTGCCATCCACATAGCGCATCGTCACTTGGCTTTTCGCATCAGGGCGCAGGAAGGGCAGCTTGCCGCTCTTGCGCAGCATGGCTTGGCGCTCGACCAAGCGGTGCGCATAGTAAATCGGCGCAGGCATCAAATCGGGCGTTTCGTCGCAAGCGTAGCCAAACATCAGACCTTGGTCGCCAGCGCCGGTGTTGAGGTGATCATCAGAGGCTTGATCCACACCTTGGGCGATGTCGTTGCTCTGCTTGTCGTAGCAGACCATGACGGCGCAGCCTTTGTAATCAATGCCGTAATCGGTGTTGTCGTAGCCGATGCGCTGAATCGTGTCGCGGGCGGTTTGGATGTAATCGACGTTGGCATTCGTCGTGATCTCGCCAGCGAGAACGACGAGGCCGGTGTTGCACAGCGTCTCTGCTGCGACGCGGCTGCGGGGGTCTTGTTTGAAAATCGCGTCAAGAATCGCGTCTGAAATTTGGTCAGCCACTTTATCGGGATGGCCTTCTGAGACGGATTCAGAGGTAAAGAGAAAATCGTTCGCCATGTGTGAGACACTCCAAAGTTAAGAAAATTTGCGTTGCCGCAAACCCTTGGGAATACCCGGAGTTTCTGGCGAACGCTTTAGCAGTTGGGTTTAATGTCGCTCTGCAAGTTGCTCGGTTAACTCAGCGACACTTCATATTTTATCGTTTTTCATGGGCTTTTTGTTTCGCATTTTGGCTCGGTTTCCTCTGTGGCTGCTGCATGGCTTAGGCGCAATACTTGGCTGGCTGGCTTACCTGCTCTCAGCCAGCTATCGACGTCGCTTCAACGAAAACGCCAAGAAGGCAAGCTGCGCACAGCATCAAGTACGCGGCGCCGTGGCGCATGCGGGACGCATGGCCTTGGAGTTGCCACGCTTGTGGCTGGGCAAACCAGTGTCCATTGAATGGAACGGCGCAAATTGGATCGACGCCGCGCACATCAGCGGCCAAGGTATTATTTTTCTTACCCCGCATTTGGGTTGCTTTGAAATCACGGCGCAAGCCTATGCGCAGCGCTATGCAGTCGCAGGCAAATCCATGACCGTGCTCTATCGCCCGGCTCGTAAGCCTTGGCTGCAGGCGATCTTGCTGCATGCGCGCAATCGGCCAGGATTGGCTGCTGCGCCCGCTTCTCTTAGCGGTGTCAAAACCTTGGTCAAAGCGCTGCGAAGTGGGCAAGCATTGGGGATCTTGCCCGATCAGGTACCGCCGCAAGGTTTAGGCGAATGGGCGGAGTTTTTCGGTCAAGCCGCTTACACCATGACCTTGCCCGCACGTCTTCAGCATCAAACCGGAGCGCAG
>JAAUOI010000173.1 GCA_012036375.1 Allobrachymonas sp.
TCGGCCTCATTCCCGGTCAGAGTCAGCCCAGCCAAAAGCAATTCGACATGCGCATCTGGCATGCCTTGAAGCAACTCGACCCAAGCCGCACGGTATGGGCAGAGAGCGAGAGCAAAAAAGTGGGCAACGTGAGCATTCCCGGCGAGCTGATGGAGGCGATGCGAGCAAGCCTCTGCGCAAGAGTCGAGCTTTCTGTTGATGAGCGCGTCAAACTGCTGATGGAAGACTACGATTTTTTCGTCAAAGACACGAAGTTTTTCAGCGAACGATTAGATGTGCTGCGCGATCTGCGCGGGCATGAGGTCATCAACCGTTGGCAGGAGCAAATCTTGGCGGGCGATGTGGCCACAGTCGTGCGCGAGTTGCTCGAAATACACTACGACCCCGGTTATTTAAGCTCCACGCGGCGCAATTTCAAGCATTTCGACGCTTCATATTTGATAGCACTCAGCGCATATTCTATGCCGGCTAACCCTAGTTTTTATTCAAAAATACGGCAAGATTGTGAGTTGTCGCGCTGAGGAGCTGGTTTGCGTGCAGTACTCGTTTTTTCTTTGATGCCTTGCTTATACGCCGTCACCGAGTGTGGGGTGACAGGTCAACTGTACTTCTAGATACTGGCGCGGTGGTGTCGTGACACGTTTCGCGTGAAGATTTTCACAGTAGCCAACAGGCCGCGTGGCGAAGTGGTATGGCGACCTGCGATTTGTATCGCGCAAAGCGCTGAAAGTGCTTGGCAAGCACTTTCATTCATCATCTTGCGGCAGGTGCCGCGTAGCTCTTTGCGCGATGCCATGAGCAGGGCGCCATACCACTTCGCCACGCAGCCGCTCCACGCCAAAAGAAGTCTTCAGAACACCAAGAATGACACTACAAATACAATAGCACCCCACGCAAATTCCATGCCGGCCAGTGGCTGATTTCTTATATAAAATTTCATCACTCTAGGAGACTCGTATGCTCAAAAAAGTCCTCGTGATCGCAACAGCTGTGCTCGCGCTGCTCGCAGCCTATCTGCTGCTCTGGCCCGTGCCCGCGCAGCCCGTGGCTTGGCAAACGCCCTCGCCTGCGCCTTACGTAGGCGCACATGCTGTAAACACGAAACTGGCGAATCTGCTAAGGATCGATATCGGCAGCGAGACAGGCCCCGAGCATCTTGCTTTCGGACCCGATGGTAAGCTGTATGCCGCAGTGGCCAGTGGCGCGATTTTGCGGATGAACGCCGATGGCTCCGAGCGCAGCAGCTTTGTGAACACGGGTGGCCGCGTGCTCGGTTTTGATTTTGACGCGCAAGGCCATTTGATCGCTGCAGACGCGATGCGAGGCCTGCTGAGAATTGCGCCCGATGGCCAGATCAGCGTGCTCGCAGATAAGGTGGGGAGCGATCCCATCCGCTATGCCGATGCCGTCGTCATCGCCAAAACTGGAAAGATTTACCTGAGCGATGCCTCCACCCGTTTCGCCCCCAAAGACTGGGGCGGCACGTTTGAAGCCAGTGTGCTCGACATCATCGAGCAAACGTCGACCGGCCGCATCATCGAATACGACCCCGCTACGCAAACCGCTCGAATCGTCGCCAACGGCTTGAGCTTTGCCAACGGTGTGGCGCTCTCGGCCAACGAGCGCCACATCTTCGTTGCCGAAACCGGCAAATACCGCATCTGGCGCATCGACGTCAACGCAAGCAACTTGGATGTACGCCAAACCAGCGGCCTGTCTGGCGCTACCCACATTGTCCTGCCCAACCTCCCCGGCTACCCCGATAACCTGATGCGCGGCCTGCCCACAGCGGATGGCAAACCCAAGCTCTGGGTCGGCTTGGCCAAACCGCGCAGCAGCGTGGTGGACGGCATGGCCGAAAAGCCCTTGCTGCGAGCCATCACCCTGCGCCTGCCGCGTTTCCTCTGGCCGATTCCACCGAAATATGGCCACGTGATTGCCTTCACTGAAGACGGCCAAATCGTTGAAGACTTGCAAGACCCCAGCGGCGCGTACCCCGAGACCACTTCGGTGCTTGAAACTAAAGAGCGGCTGTATATCCAGAGCTTGCATGCGAAGCAGATTGGGTGGATGAAAAAATAGCCTAGGGTTGACAGTCACATCGTTGTCATTCCAAGATCACACACTCACTTCAATACACGAAAGGATGATCATGGCTCGCACGACTCGTTTGGAAATTCAAGGCCGTATCAAATTCGATCAGTTCTGGCCGAAAGGCAAATCAGATGCCGACACCACCAAGCTCATGCTGACCGTCAGCAGCAACAGCATGCGCGTCAGACCAGCAGGGCAAACAAATTTTGTGGACACACAGGCTTATCAAAATGCTGGCATCTTGGGTGCAGAGGATGAAAGCACCGGGCAACGCAAGATCACGCCTGTGATCAAGAGCAACACCCTTACCATCCGCATGCAGCGCATTGATGCGCCAGAACTGCATTACCGCCCCGATGCGCGGGGCAGCAATGGTGCTCTGAAAGGCACAGGGCTTATCAAAGATTACAGGCAACAGCAGGCCGAAACCGCCGTTGTCAAGCTGGCGCAATTTTTGCAAAGCTTCGGCTCCTCATCGCTAGATTGCACCTTCACCTCTGAACTCAAAGCTACAGAAGGCCCGGGCGCTGCGATTGACAAATATGGTCGATTTGTAGGCGACATCATCTTGCCCGACGGCACCAACCTCAATCTCTGGCTGTTGGAGCAAGGCTTGGCAGTGGTCGCTTTGTACGATTCCATGTTGCCACATGAAATTGACGAATCCGTCGCAGCATGGCAGCGTGGCCGCACCAAGCGCACAGGCATTGCACGCTACTACAGTGCACGCTTCATGGCGTTTGACAGCGATCTAGAGTACCGGCCAGTTGGCTCACCGATCCTGCCTGAAGCGACACGAAAATTCATCCACCCCAAGTTTTACCGCCGTCAAACCAGTTGGTGGGCATTCCAACAGGCAGACATTTTTGAGGGCGATTTCGGAGATTGGTTGACCGAAAAAATGAGCAGTGCTGGTATCTGCCCGAATTCCGGGAAGATGGCCGCCGCGCACGCAAGCAACCACTGTACGAACGCGAAACCGATGGCAACGGCATCAGCTGGGAGCCAGAAGATTTCATCTTTGCGGAAAGCGAATCCAGCTTGTACCGCGCCAACGCGGCAGGCGTGCCAATGAAGGTTTTGAATTGGTGAGCTGCAGGCAATTGGTCAGCCACAGGCATCAACCCAGGGCTTGAATCACATCGATCGGCGCTTGCACCAGTTCAATCAACACGCCCTCACCCGCAATCGGAAACTCGTCGTTGGCTTTAGGGTGCAGGAAGGTGATGTCGTAACCCGCAGCGCCTTTGCGGATGCCGCCGGGGGCGAAGCGAACGCCTTGTTTGGTGAGCCAATCCACCGCGACGGGCAGGTCATCGACCCAGAGGCCCACGTGGTTAAGCGGCGTGGTGTGAACGGCAGGCTTTTTGTCGATGTCCAGTGGTTGCATTAAATCCACTTCAACGGCATGCACGCCGCTGCCGATGGCGCAGATGTCTTCATCGACGTTTTCTCGTTCGCTGACGAAGGTGGATTTGACTTGCAGCCCAAGCATCTCTACCCAGAGTTTTTGCAGGTGTTTCTTGTCTGTGCCACCGATGGCGATTTGCTGAATGCCGAGGATTTTTGAAGGGGCGAGTGTTGTTGGATGGATTCATGAATACTCCTGATTTGATAGCACTCCGCGCATATTTTATGCCGTCCAGATACCGAAAATGTTTAAAAAACAGTGCGAAAAGCTTTGAATATCGTGAGACGCACTTCAAGCCTATACTACGCCCGCACCACGCCCGCAGCCTGCATCTGCGCCCACGCAGCGGCGAGTGAACCGTTCAGATTGATCGCGCGGCATGCGGCTTCATGCACGGTCACCTCGAAGCCTGCGGCGCGTGCATCGAGCGCCGTCCATGCGACGCAGAAATCTGTGGCCAATCCGCAGACGTGAACATCTTTGATGCCTCGCGCTTTGAGATAGGCGGCGAGACCTGTGGTCGTCGTGCGATCTGCTTCTTGGAAAGCGGAATAGCTGTCCACTCCTGCGTGGAAGCCTTTGCGATGATGAGCTGGGCGTGATCAATCTTCAAGTCTGCATGCAAAGCCGCATCGTGCGTGCCTTGAACGCAATGATCAGGCCAGAGCACTTGATCGCCATAGCTCAATTTGAGTATGTCATACGGTGCTTTACCTGTGTGCCTCGAAGCAAACGAAGCATGCCCGGCGGGATGCCAATCTTGCGTCAGCACGACATTGGCAAACCGCTTCGCCAAATCATTGATGACGGGCACCACCTCATCCCCACGCGGCACTGGCAGGCCGCCGCCGGGCATGAAGCCGTTTTGCACATCGACGACGATCAAGACGCTGTTTTGATTCATGATTATTTCCCCTTGTGCCTTATTCAAGCTTTAAGCTGATCGATCAGAAGCAATTCGCTGCGAAGCAATTGGCCATCTGTGCCTTTGATCAGCAGATTCATTTGCCGCTTGCTCCAATCGATCTCAATGTTTGCATAGTGATTTTTCGTCACCAATTCGCCGATACGATTGGGGCCTGCTTCTTTCGCATCCGCCCACGCATGCGTGAGGCCGCTGGAGGTGATCTCAGTGAGCGCATAGGGCGCACCGCGATCAGCTTTCGCGCGGCGATAGTAGCCGCCGATATGCCGATCTCCAGACAGGAAAACCACGCCATTGGCTCGCGTGCTCGCGATCAACTGCACCAATTTTTCCCTCTCAAGGGGGAAGTTGCCCCAGCTTTCCCAGCCGTGACCTTCTGCCAAAACTTGCACACCAGACACGATGAGGCGCACATCTGCCGGCAGGCGCAGGCGCTCTTCCAGCCATGCCCATTGCGCCGCGCCGAGCATGGTTTTGTTGGGATCGCTGTCGCTCAAGTAACGCTCTTTGCCGGGCGCGTTGCGCTCATCGGTGCGCTTGAGGTCGGAGCGAAACCAGCGACCATCGAGCATGATGATTTGCACGCGCTTGCCCTCAGGACCCAAGAGTTGCTCGCGATACAGGCCTGCCCTGCTGCGCCGGGGATCAAGCGGCGGCGCTTGGAAAAAATCTAAGAAGAGGCGCTTGGCCGTTTCTTTGTCCGCCCACGATGCGCCGCCATCGTTTTGCCCGTAATCATGGTCGTCCCAGATTTCCATGTGCGGCACGCCGCGGAGCAAGCGGGCGAAATGGGGCTTTTCAAGGAGCTGCGCATAGGCGCGGCGCAAAGTAGCTTCAGACCAGGGTGGTGTGCTGGCATAGACGTTGTCACCACCAAAAATCATCACGTCTGGGCGATCTGCGAGGATCGTCGCCCACACCGGTTGATCGCGGTTTTGATCGGCGCATGAGCCATAGGCAATGCGCGTGAGCGGCTGAAAAGGAGCATGCTCAGCGCGTGCTGTGGGTGCAGTCGCGGCGCTTTGCTCAGTTGAGCAAGCTGCCAGCGCCGAGATCCCTCCCGCGGCAATACCTGCAAGTGCTGAGCTGGCTTGGCGGCGATTGATCTTCTGTGCTTGCTTCATATGAATTTCACCTTCGCAGTCAATCTGAACATTCAGGCGAACTCAAATTTGCGTTATGCGAACTCCAAAATCGCCTGATCTACCGTGAGCGATTCGCCTTTGGCCGCCAGCACTTTGCCCACCACGCCATCAGCCGCCGCAAACAACACATTCTCCATCTTCATTGCTTCAATCACCGCGACTCTTTCACCCGCTTGCACCTTTTGCCCCGGCTGCACGCTCACATCCACCAGCAAGCCCGGCATGGGCGAGAGCACGAATTTGCTCATATCAGGCGGCTTTTTGTGCGGCATGAGCTTGTGCAATTCCGCAGCGCGGGGGGAAAGCACGAGCGCGTCGATCTGCGTGCCGTTGTGCAAGACGCGGTAGACCAGCGGGTTCTTGGCTGTGCCGCGCTCGACCTGTGCGGTGAAGGCTTGGCCATTGATCGTGCCGTGAATCGCCACATCGTTCAAACGCGAATTGCTACTTATTTCATAGCACTCTGCGCTTATTCTAAGCCGGGCAAAGCCCACTTTTCCTTGAATTTCTTCGACGTGAACGGGCGTGTAGGTGTGATTGCCATCCGCATCCAGCGTGATCACCACGTAATCACTCTCCAGCTTCACCTCGTAGCCCGCGAGTTGCCCACTGATACCTGCTGCGCGCTCGTGCGTTTTGCGGCGCACGAAGGCTGCAATCGCTTTGAGAGTGAGCGGGGCATCGTGTGGCACATCTTCACTGCTGAAGCCCTTGCCATAGTTCTCCGCAATGAAGCCCGTGTTGAAATCCCCGCTCACGAATTTTGGATGCGCCAGCAGCGCCGCTTGAAACGGAATATTGCTCTGCACACCACGAATCACAAAACCATTGAGCGCTTCGCGCATCTTGGCAATCGCCTCCGCGCGGCTCTGGCCATGCACGATCAGCTTGGCGATCATCGAGTCGTAATACATCGGAATCTCACCGCCATCTTGCACGCCCGTGTCCACACGGATGCCTTGCAAATCTTGCGAATTGCCCTGAAACATCGTTTGCTGCGGCGGCGCAAAGCGCGTCAAGCGCCCCGTACTTGGCAAGAAGTTGCGAAACGGATCTTCCGCATTGATCCGGCATTCC
>JAAUOI010000174.1 GCA_012036375.1 Allobrachymonas sp.
CTGGATGAGTGCTGCTTTAGCCATGTTTTCTCGATCCTTATCAGTTCTTGAACGGGAAGCGGAAACCAGTGAGAAGCGCTTTGCACTCATCATCAGATTTTGCTGTCGTTGTGATGCTGATGTTGAGACCGCGCACGGCATCGACTTTGTCGTACTCGATCTCAGGGAAAATGATCTGCTCTTTCACGCCAATGTTGTAGTTGCCACGGCCATCAAAGGCGCGACCTGATACACCACGGAAGTCACGAACGCGCGGCAAAGCCACGGTCACAAAGCGATCCAAAAATTCATACATGTGTTCGCCGCGCAGGGTGACCATACAACCAATCGGCAATTGCTCGCGGATTTTGAAACCAGCGATTGCTTTGCGTGCTTTGGTAACCACAGGCTTTTGACCAGAAATTTTGGTCATATCGCCCACCGCGTTGTCCATGACTTTCTTGTCTGCAACGGCTTCACCCACGCCCATATTGAGTGTGATTTTGGTGATGCGCGGAACTTCCATGATGGACTTGTAGCCGAACTTGGTCATCAGCTCGGGAGCGACTTTGTCGAGATAGTGTTGCTTGAAACGTGCCATGTTGTACCTCAAGCTGCTTTGATCTCAGCGCCGCTGGACTTGTAGACGCGAACTTTCTTGTCGCCTTCTACCTTGATGCCCACGCGATCGGCCTTGCCGGATGCGCTGTTGAAAATTGCCACATTGGATTGGTGTATTGGCATCGCCTTTTCAACAATACCACCCGTGGTGTTTTTCAGGGGATTGGGTTTGGTGTGTTTTTTCACGAGGTTGATGCCCTCGATCACCAAATGCGTATCGTCTTTACGCGACGTAATCTTGCCGCGCTTGCCTTTGTCGCGGCCTGCGAGCACGATGATTTCGTCGCCAGTACGGAGTTTGTTCATAGCGGCAGCTCCTTACAGCACTTCAGGAGCAAGCGACACGATCTTCATGAACTTTTCCGTACGCAGCTCGCGCGTGACGGGTCCGAAGATGCGGGTGCCGATAGGCTCCAGCTTGGCGTTGAGCAACACTGCTGCGTTGCCATCAAATTTCACGAGCGAGCCATCACCACGGCGGATGCCCTTGGCGGTACGCACGACGACGGCGTTGTAAATTTCGCCTTTCTTCACGCGGCCACGTGGTGCAGCTTCTTTAATGCTCACCTTAATAACGTCGCCAACAGATGCATAACGGCGCTTGGAACCACCCAGCACCTTAATGCAAAGCACAGATTTAGCACCCGTGTTGTCAGCAACCTCGAGTCGAGATTCAGTTTGGATCATATCAAATTCTTCCCAACTTGTTTTCAACCTTGCACACCATGCGCAAGACCAAAAGCAGTCTTGGGCCCGTCGTTGACCAAGTTTTCACTCGGCTTTCGCTTGGGGCGGATTGCGCTTATTTCGCAGTGCTTTATTACTAAAGCAGCGCGTTTCTTGCGCGAAGCCTTAAATTATGCCACAGATTTTGGCCGCGTGTCAAATTAAACTGCTTAACCTAACCAATTGCGTGCGTTGCGCCACATCTGTATCCACGGGCTGTGCGCTTCAAGCGAACCTGAAGCACTTGGATTCCAGCTCATTTGTACATTGCGGAAGACGCGCTCAGGGTGGGGCATCATGGCGGTGAAGCGGCCATCAGCCGTAGTGACGGCAGTCAGGCCACCGGGGCTGCCGTTGGGGTTGGCCGGGTATTGCTCGGTAGCTTGGCCTTGGTTGTTCACGAAACGCATCGAGGAAATCACCCGTTCGCTGTTGCCACGCCCGCCCTGCCCGGCATCAAAATTCGCAAAGCCCTCCCCATGCGCCACAGCAATCGGGATACGGCAATCCGCCATTTCTTTGAAGAACAAACTCGGCGAATCGAGCACCTCCACCATCGACAGACGCGCTTCAAAGCGGGCGCTCACATTGTGTGTAAACCTTGGCCAGTCTTGTGCACCGGGAATAATTTCAGCCAACTCAGCAAACATTTGGCAGCCATTGCACACACCCAAACCGAAGCTACTGTCGCGCTTAAAGAACGCCTCAAACTGATCGCGCAATTGGGCGTTGAAGGTAATCGAACGCGCCCAGCCGATGCCTGCACCCAAGGTATCGCCATAGCTAAATCCGCCACAGGCCACCAAACCTTGCATGTCCGCCAAACGCACGCGGCCGGTTTGCAAATCGGTCATATGCACGTCGATGGCCTCAAATCCTGCCGCATCGAAGCAGTAGGCCATTTCAATGTGCGAATTCACACCTTGCTCGCGCAAAATCGCCACGCGGGGGCGCTGGGTGAGGACTGTAGGCGCATTTTGAGAGCCTGATGTCGCAAGCTGGATACCACCAGTAGCTCCTAAATTCATAGCATTCGACGCAGATTCTATGCCGGCTATCTGCCAATTTTGCTTAAAAATATCGGTCAAATGCAAGTGCAAACCGGCATCTTGCGGATCGCCTATTGCTGCATGTTCCATGTCTGCGCAGGCAGGGTTGTCGCGGCCTTGAGCGATTTTCCAACTCACGCTGTCCCAGACCTGATGCAGGTCTTGCAACTTGGCAGAAAACACTTTTTTCGTGTCGCGCCAGATGGACAGTTCGCCTTTGCCGTCCTCCAGCGCGGCATGTGCGGGGCGAGTTTTGCCAATGAAGTGGCTGTGCTTGGAGAGATGATGCTCGCGCAGAGTTTGCATGATGGCGTTGCGCTCCTCTGTGCGCACCTGAATCACCACCCCCAGCTCTTCGTTGAACAGTGCCTTGAGCGCCAGCTCTTCGCGGCGGGCGCTGACTTGGGTTGCCCAGTTTTTACTGTCGCCATAATCGGCGCGGCTATCCGTTATGCCATCGCCTTCGGTGAGCAGCATGTCGATATTGAGCGCCACGCCCACGTTGCCAGCAAAGGCCATTTCAGCCACGCAGGCCAGCAGGCCGCCGTCGCTCTTGTCGTGATACGCCAAGATTTGGCCTTGGCTACGCAGCGCGTTGATGGCTAAAACGAGGTTTTTCAGGTCTTCAGCACTGTGCAAATCGGGTACTTCTGTGCCCTCTTGGTTCAAAGCTTGCGCGAGCACGGAGCCGGCCATGCGTTTGCTGCCACGCCCGAGATCGATCAAGATTAAAGTTGTGTCTGCTTCATCGCGGTTCAACTGCGGTGTGAGCGAGCGGCGCACATCTTGCAGCGACACGAAAGCGCTGATGATTGGCGAGACGGGGGAGACGACTTTGTGATCGCCCTGCGCATCTTTCCACTGAGAGCGCATGGAGAGTGAATCTTTGCCGACGGGAATGCTGATGCCCAATTCTGGGCACAACTCCATGCCAATGGCTTTGACGGCTTCATAGAGCTTGGCATCTTCACCTGGCTCACCGCAAGCAGCCATCCAATTGGCGCTGAGTTTGACTTTTTTGAGTTCAATCGGCGCGGCGAGCAGATTCGTGACGCTCTCGGCCACGGCCATGCGAGCGGCTGCGCCAGCATTCCAAACGGCCAGCGGCGTGCGCTCGCCCATGCTGAAGGCTTCACCGGCAAAGCCAGAAAAATCCGCCAGCGTGATCGCGCAATCGGCCACGGGAACTTGCCAAGGCCCCACCATTTGATCGCGATGCGTGAGGCCACCCACGGTGCGGTCGCCAATGGTGATGAGGAAGCGTTTGCTCGCGACTGTGGGGTGGCTCAAGACTTGAATCACTGCATCTTGCAGCGTCACGCCGTTCAAATCGAGCGGTTTGAACTCGCGCTGAAGCGTCTTGACATCGCGGTGCATTTTGGGCGTTTTCCCCAAGAGCACGTTCATCGGCATATCAACCGCTGTTTGGTCATTGGCGACAGTGAGCTGGCGTTCTTTAATCACCCTGCCCACGACGGCAAACGGGCAACGCTCGCGCTCGCAAAACGCTTGAAATTGCGCGAGCGACTCAGGCGCAATCGCCATCACATAGCGCTCTTGGCTCTCGTTACACCAAATTTCTTTGGGCGCCATGCCGGTTTCTTCCAGCGGAATCGCACTCAAATCAAAGATTGCGCCGCGCCCAGCATCGTTGACCAACTCAGGGAAGGCGTTACTCAAACCACCCGCGCCCACATCGTGAATCGCGAGAATTGGATTTGCTTTGCCGAGCCGCCAGCATTGGTTGATCACCTCTTGCGCACGCCGCTCAATTTCGGGGTTGCCGCGCTGCACCGAATCAAAATCCAACTCTGCCGCATTCGCTCCTGACGCCATGGAGCTGGCTGCACTGCCGCCCATGCCGATGCGCATACCGGGGCCGCCCAGTTGAATGAGTAGCGAGCCGGCGGGAAACTCGATCTTGTGCGTCAACTCGGCATCAATCGTGCCAATGCCGCCAGCGATCATGATCGGCTTGTGATAGCCCCAATGCTGGCCGGCAATGGTTTGCTCAAAACTACGGAAATAGCCCGCCAAATTCGGGCGGCCAAACTCGTTGTTGAACGCTGCGCCGCCCAGCGGGCCTTCGGTCATGATTTGCCATGGCGTGGCGAGGTGGGCGGGGAAATTAAATGGGGTCAGACCCCATTTAATTGCCGAATCGTCGGAACTTAAATGAGGTCTGCCCCCATTTAATTTGCTGACGGTGAATCCTGTCAGGCCAGCTTTGGGCTGCGCGCCTCGGCCTGTTGCGCCTTCATCGCGGATTTCGCCTCCTGCGCCGGTACTCGCACCGGGGAAGGGGCTGATGGCGGTGGGGTGGTTGTGGGTTTCCACCTTCATCAACACGTGACGCAATTTACTCTCTTTTTGATAGCATTCCGCGCTTATTTCTTGCCGGCTAGATGCCGATTTGGCATAAAAAACCTCTGCTAAACCGCCTTCCATCACGGCGGCATTGTCGCTATAGGCGACGACGCTGTAATGCGGCGCAAGAGCGTGCGTGTTGCGGATCATGCCGAACAAGCTTTTTTCTTGCGGCTCGCCATCAATCGTGAACTGCGCATTGAAGATTTTGTGGCGGCAGTGCTCACTATTTGCCTGCGCAAACATCATCAGCTCCACATCGGTGGGGTTGCGGCCTAGATCGGTGAAGGCTTTGAGCAAGTAGTCAATTTCATCTTCGGCCAGCGCGAGGCCGTATTGCGTGTTGGCTTGCGTGAGCGCAGTGCGTCCTTGACCTAGCACTTCCACGCTTTGCATCGGCTGCTCGGGCAGGCTTTGAAACAAGGCGCGGGCCGCGTCTGGCTCAAAAGCCACAGATTCGGTCATGCGGTCATGCAGTAAAGCCGCCACTTGCGCCAATTCATCCTGCGAGAGCGCCGATTTTTTGAACAAGCCTGGTTTGAGCTGCACCCGCACCTGCATCACCCGCTCCACCCGGCGCACCGCCAAGCCGCAGTTGCGGGTAATATCCGTGGCCTTCGAGGCCCAAGGCGACACTGTGCCCAAGCGCGGCATCACCACGATCAGTTGCCCATCATTGATTCTGTGCAAGGTACGCCATAGTTGAGCAGAGCGGCCAGCTGCGATTGCCCCGCCGCATCAAGCGCGGCATCGGTTTGCACCCAATGCACCCATTGCGTGTGCAAGGCGCTGATGGCCGGAAACTGGGCGCTGGCTTGAGCCAGCAACTGAGTGGTTTGCGAGGGAGGCAGAGCGCGGCAGCCAGTGAAAGAAGAAAGCATGAAGGATGGGCAGTGCAAGTCTGAAAGAAAAAGTCGGGACAGAACTGAGCAAGAAGCCTACAAAGCTTGGCCATGCGGCATAGATGCGTTGCTGATGCAGCGTTGAAGTGCAACCCGATTTTAATTTGTCACTGACAAACGACTGTATACGCTCAAAATTTATGAGAACATCACTCCCAACTCTCTACCTATGGCCAAGTTGTTTCAAGCCCAGCTCCCCGCATCGCGCCCCCGGCGCGAGCTATGGTGGGCGGTTCTTCTGGCGCATTTCGTATTGTTGTGGCTGGTGAACCAATTTTGGCCAGTGCAACGTGTCATCACGCAAGTGGTGGTGCAGATTTTCAGACCCGCCTCTGGCTCTGTAACAGTGAATACGCAGCTATCGGACAAACCGCCAGCTGATGCCCTGTCAGACGCAGCAACTGCAACTCCTGTGCCTGCTGTACCCACCGTTGCGGCTCAGCGCGGCATTAGCCAAAGTCCGCGCAAAAGCAATCTGCAAGCCAGCACTGAGCTAAGCCTGCCACCTCTGGCCTTTGAATCCAGCACTCCACTGCAAACCACCACACAAATCGCCGCGCTTAAACCCTCCCGCAAACGCGCCCGAGCACCCAAACCCGAGGTGCAAACCCCAAGCCAAGAAGCTGCCAACGCTGCGCTGGACACCCCCATTCGTGTCAAAGAAGAACCTATCCAAGCCCTGGTCACGCCCAGTGAGCCCGTGCCAGTTACACCTGTTGTACCCGTTGTACCCGTCCCAACACCTGCCCCCACACCCGCTCCATTACCCTTGCCTGCACCTGCGCCTTCACCAGCTCCAGCGCCGCCGCCTCGCTTCCGTCCCGCAAGTCAAAAACCTTGTCGCGGTGCACACGCATAAAGTCGCGCTTGTCATCCAGAACATGCGCCTCGGTATCCGGCGCCAGCCATGTCTCAGGCGGAATCGGCTTCAGGCCC
>JAAUOI010000175.1 GCA_012036375.1 Allobrachymonas sp.
GCCCAGCGCGCGTAGCAAACCTGCGAAACCTGCCAACCAAGCTGTCCATGCGCTCATGCAAGAGAAAAAGATTTTTTCATCAGAATCTACTCCTGTCCCATGACAACGCAGGCTACGACATGAAGTTGGCAAGGTTTACACAGCTTTACTGATCAGCCAAAAAAGGCTCGCAACCGCGAGCCTTTTTGCCCATCATGCCCTATATCAAGTTAATGCACAGCACTGATACAGCAGGATGATGCACTGCGCCGATCAGTTGACCTTGACCAAGCGCCAATCAATGCGGTTATCCGCACGATGCACCACATCAATGTTCTTCTTCATTGCCCAAGGGATGATTTGGTTGTGAAGAGGGATATGTGACACCGTGTCTTTGGCGATTTGCAAAGATTCCGTCAACGAGCGATTACGCACTGGCAAGTCAGACTCCGTTTTGATGCGATCCACCACAAAATCCATACGTGTGTTGGAATAACGACCCACGTTGTAGTTGCCGTCACCGCCTGTTCCGACGGATCGCGTCAGTGATTGCACCGAATACAAGGTGTCAAAGGTTGGCACACCCCAGCCCAGCATCCAAATGCTGGCTTCGTAGCGCTGGATCATTGGGAAATAAGTCACCAAAGGCAAGGTGCGCAGCTTGGCGCGCACGCCCGCTTTCGCCCACATGGCCGTCACAGCTTGGCAGATCTCTTCGTCGTTGATGTAGCGGTTGTTCGGGCAGGCAAAATCCACCTCGAAGCCATCTTTGTAACCCGCATCGGCAAGCAGCTTTTTCGCGCCTTCCAGATCAAAGGCTGGGCGCTGATGGAGCGACTCTGTCCAGCCCGCCACTTGCGGAGCAACCAAGGTGCCGGTGGGCTGCGACAGACCCCGCATCGTCACCCTGTGCAAGGCCTCCGTATCAATCGATTGCCACAATGCACGGCGCACGCGCTGGTCTTTCAGCGGATTTTTGCCTTTGACATTTGAGCCTACTAGCTCATCGCGATGCTGATCCATGCCAAGGAAAATGGTTCGGTTTTCTACGCCATCAATCACCTTCAAAGTTGGCGCGTTGCGCAGGCGCGGCAAATCTTGCGGGCTAGGATCAAGCGAGAAATCCACCTCGCCTGAGAGCAGCGCGGCCACGCGAGTGGCCTCAGCCTTGATCGGCGTGTAGATGATCTCAGTCACATTGGTGGGCGCTGCATTGGCTGCCCAGCCCCACCAGTTAGGGTTGCGAACCATCACTAGCTTTTGATCGGGCTGCCATTCTTTGACCATGTACGGCCCTGTGCCCATCGCATTGCGGTGCGCAAAACTCTCATCTTTGGTGCGGATGTCTTTGGGTTCGACCGAATTATTCTTCTCCGCCCAAGCTTTGCTCATGATGCGCAATTCGGTAAGCTGGTTGAGCAGCACTGGATTGGGGCCACTCATGATCAAATCAACGGTGTCATTGTTGACCTTGACTGCGCGGTCAATGCCTTGGGTGTACACCGCATAGTTCGACGTGCGGGCTTTGGCGCGCATGATCGAAAACACCACATCATCAGCCGTCAGCGCAGAGCCGTCCGAGAACTTCACGCCGCCGCGCAAGGTGAATCGAATCTGTGTGGGACTCACATTCGTCCAGCGCACAGCCAAGGCAGGCTCTGGCTTGAAAGTGGCACTGTTGTAGTACACCAAAGACTCATACACAGCAGCATGCACGCCGTTACCGAGTGCATTGTTTTGCGAATGGATGTCCAGCGTGGGAATATCGCTGGCGCTGGTCCACTTAAATGGCTTGGCAGCAGCCGTACTCACCATACCAGCCAGCACCATGCTGGCGGCAAGAATGGATAGTTTGATCTTCATCATGAACCTCGTGAGCCCCAAACAGGGCAAAAAATAAACAGAGAATCATGATGCAGCAAGACCCGCGCCAAGCATGCGAGGACTTACCCCGAGATGGTCACCCGCGCGTCAAAATTTATCCCATTCCCTAGGGTTTGATGGAGGCAAATTGCAAAGAGCCATACCAAGCCTTGATACGGCTTTGGGTATTGTCAGAATCCGTCATCAAAGCCACGCCAAGCAATGCGCCGGGTTTTTCACCAAATGCGCGTTCAAAATCAGCCGAAATATCGCGCTCATACTCACGCCATTGACCCAAATGCATGCCGCCCGACTCCACCACCATTTTGCGGATGCGATCCGTACGCGGGTTGTGCACCACCGAGCCCACAGGATGCTGATTGCTCCACACATACATCAGCGTGGCGTACGGCAACTCCTCGCCTGTGAGTGCCTGCGAGAGATCAGAGAGCATTTGGTTTTTAGCCGAAAAACGGCTGCGATCCCCTTCAAACACCAAGACCACACGAAGCTTGGCATCCTCTGCGTCGCGCTGGGCAATATCGGCTTTCACCATCAACTCCTGCGCCGCCCAAGAGAATTTCACGCGCCCTAAATCTTGCGCCGCAATACGCCGCTTCTTGCGCACCACGCTCATTGAAGCGTTAGCCTCAGCCATCAGCGCATCACGCCCTTGAAATTTTTGCGCCTTGTAGTTCGTGCGCCGCTTGCCCGGAAAGCTTTGATGCTGCCAATTGGCGGCTTGCATCCAAGGGGGTAGAACCAAGCCGGTGGAAGCTAAAGAGGATGCCGAGCTGGGTTCGGCAGGTCTGTCGTTTGATGCAAGCGCTGAAGCTGGCATATCTATAGCCTCACGCTCTGGCGAAGCAGCGCCACCTTCAGACAAATGCCCACACCCCGCCAAAGCGAGAGTACAAGCAAACGCAACCGCACTCAAGCAGCGGCGCATGACTTCGCCATCCAAAGCTTAGAACTCAGCATCAATAAACTGTACACGAATGTAAAAAACCCCTCAGATTGCTCTGAGGGGTTTTGAAGATTTCACAAAACTTCAATCAGATGAGTTGTACGCTTCGCGGGTGGGTTGAGCGATATCGCTTTATCAAAATAGTTTGATCGCTGCCACAACAAACGCGAGCGCCGCAATGATGGTGGTTACAGTCCAGCGCTGAAGGTCGGCCATTTGCTTGGAAAGCTCTTTGATGATTTCAGCCTTTGCAGTTTCCAGATCACCGCGCGTACTCAATTGTTTGGCATGCAGCTCGTAACGACGATCAATCGCCGCATGAATTTCATCGGCAAATTGTGCTGCATCCTCATCGGGCGCACCCAACTTCCGAAAGGTTTGAAAAACAATTCTATCGATGCTCATAATGGACAATTAACCTAACAAATAATAAATACTCTAGCATAAAATGCGAGTCGCTTGATCAAGCCGATGGAATACCGATCTCCAACAAAAACCCCTCAGATTGCTCTGAGGGGTTTTGAAGATTTCAAATCTTAGCAGGTACTAGACCTGCATTAGATTAGAAGTCGTGACGGATGCCGAGGTTGAAGTCGTTCGTCTTACGGAAACCACCGACGTTACCCACGCTGGTGTCGGTCGTCTTGCTGTTACCAAGAGCAGCATATGCAGTGGTACGCTTGCTCAGGCTGTACAGAGCACCGATCTGGTAACCAGAAGCTTTTGCACGTGATGCGGTGTTAGCTACGTTTTCACGATTTTTCGAGTTACCAACCTCAACATAAGGAGTCAGAGCGCCCATCGGGAAGGTAGCACCGAGCAAATAAGAGGTGGTCTTATTGGTACCAGGAACAGTTGCATTAGCTGCAATAGCTTTTGCTTGACCATTCTGATAGATGAAATATGGCTTGGCAATACCCAAATCGTAGCTAACTGCGAACGCCCACTCTTTCGCCTCTCCACCAGTCGTAGTTGGCAACAAGGTAGCGGTAGTTTTGTTTAGCAGAGCCATAGGCAAAATTGCTAGACAAAGGACCATTTGAATAGCTAGCACCAATCATGTAGCCAGTAGCTCTGTCAGCTGATGTTTGAGCGCCGGTGGCATCGGTATTTACAACCTTTTCGTTGACGGTACCGAGGCCAACAGTGAAGCCACCGAAGTTAGGGCTGCGGTAGGCAATCGCATTGTTGGATTTGCCTGATAGGTAGCCCGTTTCGGCTGCAGCACCAGCGTATGTTGCATTACCAGCTAGAGCCGCGTTACGAGCACCAAGATCGAGCTTTGTACCATTGCCGGTAGCAGAATAACCACGCACACTATCCAGGGCATTGTCATAAGTACCAATAACCACAGCACCAAAACCGCCTGTCAAAGAGATGTTGGCTTGGCGAATATTGCCCAAACCAGCAGAGGTGTCGTCCAGCGAAGCGCCGTTGGCACCCATACGAGCTTCCCAGTTAAAGTTGGCTTTCAAGCCACCACCGAGATCCTCAGAGCCACGTAGACCGATGCGCGATGTGGTGCGGCGGTTTTCACCACCAGCCAACTGGGTCGTTTTGCGCTTGCTGGTAGTACCAGCATTGGTACCATCAGTGCGGGTAGCTTGGTTGTAACCCAAATCGATACGACCATACAGCGTAGCGGTGGATTGAGCAAATGCAGAAACTGCGGCCATAGCGGCCATTGCAACGAGAGTCTTTTTCATTGAGAAATCTCCAAGGTTAACATAGGGCTCCGGATCAGTCGCTTGAGTTAACCAGCTACCGGAGTCCCGGGCCAACCTCCGTTTCGGGAAGTTAGATAGATTGGACACCATTGAGAGCTTGGGAGCAAAAAAAGCCCTTAATTTCCTCCTCTAATTTCGATGCTTCGTTGTCTGCTTACAACAGGCTGTGGCTTTGGCGCGACGGGGGGCGCGAGGGCGTCGGTTTTGTAATTATTTAGTACTCATTCTAGGGTCGGGATTGTCTTGCGGTTTGGATCATCAAAAACCGTAGAGAGGCACAATACAGGCATGAATGAGCCCATTTCTGCCGTTTCTGCTTTCAAGTCTGCATCGTCGCCCGCTGATGCATGGGTGCAAGCCTGCGACCATGCGCTACGCACCTTGTTTGCCGCGCCAGCGCAGCGCAGGGCAGCGCCTGTTGCGCCAGTGGTGGTGGATGAAGAAGGTGTGGTCAGGGATGGCGAGGCGATGACTGTACAGGAGCGACTTCACGCTGGGGCGCTGATGCGCGTGAACCATGTGGGTGAGGTGTGCGCGCAGGCGCTTTATATGGGGCAAGCGTTTGCTACAAAAAATGAAGCACTCCGCGCAAATTTTATAGAGGCTGCTGCCGAAGAGGGCGATCACTTGGCATGGACGGCGCAGCGGCTGGAGGCACTACAGGCACGGCCGTCGCTCTTGAATCCTTTGTGGTATGCGGGCTCGTTTGCTTTAGGTGCGCTTGCGTCTCGTCTCGGTGATCGAGCGAGTTTGGGCTTTGTGGTGGAGACGGAGCGACAGGTGGAGGCGCACCTTGCTTCGCATTTGGCCTCGCCTGATGAGGGCGGTTTGCCAGCGGCAGATGGGGCTTCGCGGGCTGTGGTGGAACAAATGCGGGGCGAGGAAGTGGCGCATGGCGAGATCGCTCTGGCAGCTGGCGCGATGGAATTGCCAGAGCCGGTGAAGCAGGCAATGAAGGGCATGGCGAGGGTGATGACGCAGACGGCGTATTACGTTTGATCGCCAGGGCCTGCGAGCGCTTCACATCGCAGAAGCGGGCTGGAACTGGTCGATCCAGCCAGCGGCGGCGAATTGCGGGCCTTCGCGCGACGGCAGGGACATGAACACGTCGACCTCGTCGCTGCGTGCGTTCATCACGGTCACCAGGCGCTGGCGCATCTGCTGCTCCTGGTAGCCGTCGACCTTCAGCGTGATGCCGGTGAGCTTCTCGAAGTCGGCCTTGTGCGTCAGCAGCGCCTGCGACACCGGATTGTTGTTGGCGAGGAAGGTGACGGTCTTGCCCTGGAATTTCTTCCAGTCGAAATCGGCGGCGCAAGCCACCGATGCAGCGCTACCGGCCGCGACAAGGGCGAGCGCAACGCGCGCCGCAAAGGCTCTGGCTTTCATCGGTCTCCTCCCTCGGTGGGAGCTGACCGCCCCCGTTTCCGGCTGAGCCGGCATTTTCTGAAAACGGTTACATGATAAGCCGACGAAGCCGGCTGTCAAGTTGGCGCGGAACACAACTTAAAGGACAAATATCGATAGACACGTCGCCTCTCATCCGGCATCTTATTTCTGTAACGTTACATTTCAAATGCGAACCGGCGCACGTCGCGATGGAACGATCCGCAAAACAAGGAATTCGCGCGGTAGCGGCCAAGGCCGGCGTGTCGATCGCTTCGGTATCGCGCGCGCTCAACAACCCAGACTCGGTAAGCGCGACGCTGCGGGCGCGCATCGCGCGCGCCGTCGACACAGTCGGCTATATTCCGCACGCTCCGGCACGTGAACTGTCGTCGCGCCGCTCGCGCACGCTCGGCGCGATCGTCCCGACCATCGACAACACCATGTTCGCGCGCGGTATCGCCTCTCTGCAAAAATATCTGTCATCCGTCGGCTACATGCTGTTCCTGACCACCAGCGGCTACGACCTCGACGCCGAACTGGAGCAGGCCCGCAATCTCGTCAGCCGCGGCGTCGACGGTCTCGTGCTGCGCGGCGACTGCCATCACGACGGCTTGCGAAAGATGCTCGCT
>JAAUOI010000176.1 GCA_012036375.1 Allobrachymonas sp.
AGAATTTGCTGCGTCAACACTATAAGACAGTATTTCAAAAATGATAGCAGCTTACGTAGTAAATACGCCGGCTAGAGACTGAAAAACTTTTAAAAGGCATAAAAAAACCCGCCGAGGCGGGATTTTTCTTGCTGCACAAGAAAATTACTTCTTCGCAGCAGGTGCAGCTTTGGCAGGCGCTGCTTTTGCATCTTTGCCAGCAGGTGCTTTCGCATCAGCAGCGGGTGCAGCGGCAGGAGCAGCTTCTTCTTCGGCAGCAATCGCCACCACAGACACCACTACAGGGTTGACCTTGCCATGCGTCACGACTTTCACGCCCTTAGGCAGCTTCAAGTCATTGACATGGACGCTCACGCCCTTCTTCAGACCCGACAGATCCACCGCGATGAACTCAGGCAGATCGGCTGGCAAGCAGGCGATTTCGACTTCATTCATGATGTGGTTAACCAAGCAAGCATCAAACTTGACTGCTTGCGACTCAGCCTCGCCGCTGAAGTGGAATGGCACTTTCATGTGCAGCGTGGTGTTGGCTTCTACGCGCTGGAAATCAACGTGCGTGACTTGCGGCTTGTAAGGGTGATACTGCACATCGCGCAGCAACACTTTGGCTTCTTTGCCAGCCAATTCCATGTCCAAAATCGTGGCATGGAAGGCTTCTTTTTTCAGGGCGAACCACAGCGCGTTGTGATCGAGTTCGATCAAAGCTGGGGCGGCTTCGCCACCATAAACGATACCAGGCACTTTGCCTGTGATGCGGAGACGGCGGCTCGCACCCGTGCCCTGCTTGGCGCGCTCAAAAGCGACAAATTTCATAATAACTCTCCAGTAGAAGTGTGCCGCGACCAGCTCACTTCGGATTTAACAACCTGCTTTACACACAATGCATAGAGCAGGGCTTACAGTTGAGATCAGCAACTGCGACTGAGGTTCTTTAGAACAGATCGCTCTGATCCGAGAACAAACTCATCACCGATTCACCATGCGCAATGCGCTGAATTGTTTCGGCAAACAATGGCGCGACGCTCACTTGGCGAATGCGGTTACAGGCACGAGCGGCTTCGGCCAAAGGAATGGTGTTGGTGATCACCACTTCATCAAGTGCTGTGCCTTTGGCAATGCGATCAATCGCGGGGCCGCGTAAACACGGGGTGCGTGCAATAGGCGTAAACTTTTTTCGCACCGCGCTCTTTGAGCACTTCAGCCGCTTTCACCAAAGTGCCAGCAGTGTCGATCATGTCGTCCATGATCACGCAATTGCGGCCTTCGATTTCGCCGATCACATGCATCACTTCGCTCACGTTGGCTTTAGGGCGGCGCTTGTCAATAATCGCCAAATCGCAGCCGAGCTGCTTGGCCAAGGCGCGAGCGCGCACCACGCCGCCTACATCGGGAGACACAACAATCAAATCGTCATAATTTTTGTTGCGCAAGTCGCCCAGCAATGTGGGCGAGGCATAGATATTGTCAACAGGAATGTCAAAAAAACCTTGAATTTGATCGGCGTGCAAATCCATTGTCAAAACGCGGGAAACGCCCACAGTTTGCAGCAAATTCGCCACCACTTTGGCGCTGATGGGCACGCGGCTTGAACGCGGACGACGATCTTGGCGGGCATAGCCGAAATACGGAATCACAGCACTGATCCGTTCGGCTGAAGCGCGTTTGAGCGCGTCGACCATGATCAGCAGTTCCATCAAATTTTCATTGGTGGGCGCACATGTCGATTGCACGACGAACACATCGCGGGCCCGCACGTTTTCCGTGATCTCGACGGTGACTTCCCCGTCTGAGAAGCGGCCGACCGTAGCGCCGCCAAGCTTGATGCCCAGATGCGCGGCAATTTCCTGCGCCATCACAGGATTGGCATTGCCAGTGAAAACCATGAAGTCGGGGTGCTGGATTGTCATGGGGCTGCCGTTGAGGTTTGAATGTGGAGCACAGGCGTGACGCAGAGCAAAGTTAACGAGACGTAAAACAACATGACCGCGACGTTAACGAAAAAATTTGGCAGGGGAAGAAGGATTCGAACCTTCGCATGTCGGAATCAAAATCCGATGCCTTAACCAACTTGGCGACTCCCCTGCACTGGCTAGCCTTGCGGCTCACCGAAACTGCGGTCTGACAGCAATTACCAAGTTCTTTTCAGAAGCCAAGCAAGGGGTGCTCGGGTAACGCAGTACAGACTCTTTGCTGCCAATCCTGCTGCGCCTCATTTGTGAACTGAAAATCAGCTTCACAAGGCGCGAACACTGCGCTTCCAGAGCCGGTCATGCGGGGGTTTAAGCCCTGTGCTTCCAGTTTCAACAAGGCCATTTGCACTTGGGGTTCGAGAAGGCAACCGATGCTCTGAAGGTCATTACAACCAAAGCTGTAAGGATGTTTAGCAAAGACCATGATTATAGCATGCGGCGCGTCCCTTCTCAAGTCACGATGCGTGAATATTGCAGGGGTGGACAGGCCGGCTGCTGGCTTGATGACTGCGAAGCGCTGCGCAGCGTGCAAAGTGTTCGCTGGCAAGGGCTCAATTTGCTCGCCAATACCGCTGACCCAGGCATTGCGGCCATGCATGAAAACGGCACATCGGCTCCCAGTTGCAGGCCGATGCGAGCGAGTTCTTCGCGTCTCAAATTCAAATTCCAAAGACGATTGAGCCCGATTAAGCAAGTGGCCGCATCTGAGGAGCCGCCGCCATGCCGGCTTGGGCGGGGATGCGTTTGGTCAGGTGGATTTGTGCGCCCAGCTTGCAGCCGGTGGCTTGCTGCAAAGCGCGGGCGGCGCGGGTGCATAAATCGTCTGCAGGTAGGGCAAGTGTAGGGTCTGCATCAAGCCGGAAGATTCGCCCGTCTTGACGCAGCTCAAGGCCCATCGTGTCTTGCCAATCAATGAGCTGGAAAACGGATTCAATCAGGTGGTATCCATCCGCGCGGCGACCCACCACATGCAGAAACAAATTCAGCTTGGCCGGGGCGGGGAGATCATAAAGATTGTGCATATTCAGGGCTGATCGAGAATGATGCGTAAGCTTGCAGCGCTTTGTCCTGATCCAGCGTTTCGGCGAGCCATGATGCGGCCATCGGCATGGCGGGACAAATCAACTTGCCAGTCCCGTGATTGTTCTTGACCTACATTGCCTCTGAGCCAATTAAAGAGTTGTTGCGCAGAAATTGAGGCGCCTGTGGCCTGCAAAATCATTTCGTCGACCGAGGTAAAGCTGCGCGTTTGACCGGCTTGAATGAGCTGGGCCTGGCTGTTTTGCCATTTCATTTGTGCAGCAATCGCACCCAGCGGTGTGAGTAAATCGAGTTCGCCAGCCAGTGGTGTGCCGCGTAATTCAAAAGCGCCGGAAAAAGCGCTGGGCGAGTTTGCGGGAGGATCCTCGAACACCAAACTGATGCGGCCAGCGTAGCGTAGTTGTTGGCTGGCTGGAGGCTCATTTTTTGAGCCAAAATGACCCCTAGCCGGCATAAAACCTGCGCAAGATGCTATTAAAAAAGTAGTGAGTAGCAGGCTGATTGATGCGACTCGACGAGAGGAAATGCACTTCACAAGCGCACACGCAGCCGTTTTATCGTCTCTTGAAGCACTTCGTCTTCCTTGTCGAGTAGTAAGCATTCTTTGAGAATGCTGAGTGCACGATCTCGCTGACCGGCAGCCCAGAGCACATCTGCTAAATGCGCACCGATTTCTGCGTTGGGGAATGCTTTATAGGCCGTTTCTAGCAAACGAATGGCTTCAGGCAAATTGCCCATACGAAATTCTGCCCAGCCTAGGCTGTCGGTGATCGCCGGGTCGCCGGGCGCGAGTTCGATGGCTTTTTTGAGCAACTCTTTGGCTTCTGGCAGCCTCACATTGCGGTCTGCCATCGAGTAGCCTAAAAAGTTGTAGGCGTAGGCGTAGTCGGGCTTGATCTCGATCACGCGGCGTAATAGGCGCTCCATTTCCCCGTGACGTTTGAGTTTTTCTGCGGCATTGGCTTGCTGATAAATCAGCTCATAGTCTTGCGGGGCGCGCTCTGCGGCGGCTTGCAATACGTCATAAGCTGCGCTGAAGTCTTTGGCGTCTTTAAGCAACTGCGCTTCAGCAATGGCTTTGGTGCGGCGGTCTGCTGCGCCATCGACCCCGGCGCGTTCGGGAAGGCGGGCAATCAGCGCGCGTGCTTCTTGCATGCGCCCTTGCTTGGCGAGCAAGGAGGCGCGGCGGTTTTGCGTGCTCACAAGTGCTTGCGGGCTGTCAATTTTGGCAAGCCAGCTCTCAGCCAAGGCGAAATCGCGGCGTTTTTCGGCGATTTGCGCGAGCGACAGATAAGCTTGCGTCAGACCGCGTTGCTTGTCTTCGGTGTTGCGAATGGGTGTGATGAGTTCAATGTATTTTTTAGCGAGGCATCAGATTTGTCGAGTTGGTTTTCTTGTAATTCGAGTGCGCCTTGCAGTGCCCAAGCCTCGGCTGAATTTGGCCGTTCGCGCGTTACCCGCACTATTTGTGTATAGGCCTCGCCAAAGCGCTGTGCATCCATTAGGGCTCGCACATAGCCCAGACGCACTTCTGCTGAAGGATTCGCACCTTCCAAATAACGCCGTACGATGGGCTCGGCATCGGGCTGCTTGGGATCCATGATCTCCAAGGCAAGCTGCGCGGCACCAACGCTGGCCGCCTCCACATTTTGTGCCCGACCAGCGGCTTGTACTGCACCTAGGGCATCTGCTGCGGCTAGGCGCATTCGGCCAATCGCAGTCCAGCTGGCAGCGGCAGTGGCCGATTGCGCAGTCGCAGACTCAAGCGCTTGCTCAACCAGGGTAGCAGCTGCTTTTTTATCACTAGCGCGAGCAAAAATACGTGGGATTTGGGCTATCGCACCATTGCGCTCGACAGGCGGCGTGAGCTGAATTTGTGTCCGCAGGGGCTCGGAGGTTTCATTGAGGCGGTTCAGAGCCAGCAGCACTTGCAGCACCTGCCAATTGGCTTCACGCGATTGCGGCTGTGCTTGTTTCCAAGCCCGTGCGGCCTCTAGCGCGGGCTCGCCTGCGCGCGCGGCAATCGCCATGTCGATGGCTCGTTGGAACAAGGTGGCATCGTTGGTTTTACGCGCTGCATCCAGCATGAGTTGATAACTGGTGCCAACTGAGCCGCCTAAGCCTTGAATGGCATTGAGCTCACTGATCAGCACTTGATAAAACAACTGCGCATCCATGGCCGAGTTGGTGATGGTAATGGAGCTGTTGGGCGTGGAGGCGGCTGGCGTTGGCGCTGCTGGCAGGATTTGCTGTGCATGGACGGTGACACAAAGGAGCGAACTGCTCAACAGTGCGAGGCCGAGGTTGAGACGGGTCATCAAACCAGGAGCGGACGGTGTGAATTGGAAGCGCATAGAACCATGATAATCGAACCCCTGTTCTTGTTCCCCAGAATGCAAAGAAATGCCTGAATTACCCGAGGTTGAAGTCACGCGATTGAGCTTTGCCAGCCGCATTGCGAATGCGCAGGTGCGCGAAATTCATGTGGGCAAGCCGCTCAGGTGGCCATTGGGTGTAGGGCTGGCGGGCGGCGCGGCAGAGGCGGTGAACGCACTAGAAGGTGCGCAGGTGCAGGGTGTGCGCCGGCGTGGTAAATATTTGCTGGTGGATCTTGTGAGTAGCGCGCGGCCCAGTTTGCTGATTATTCATTTGGGCATGTCAGGCTCGCTGCGTTTTGACAAGAATTTACCGCCTGCGGGTAAGCATGATCATTTCAGCATGCAGACCACGCATGGCGAGTTGCGTTTGCATGACCCAAGGCGCTTTGGTGCGGTGATATTCGCTTACTCCGAAAATGAGAGCTGGCCGCGTAAACTGCTGGCGGGCTTGGGAGTTGAGCCGCTCACAGATGATTTTCGGCCCGATGCTTTTCACATAGCTTTGCGGGCTCGAAGTGCGCCAATCAAACAGGTTTTGCTGGCGGGCGACATCGTGGTGGGTGTGGGTAATATTTATGCGTCGGAGGCGCTGTTTCTCGCGGGGATTCGGCCAACTTTGGCGGCGAACAAACTGAGCAAGCCGCGCACAGCGAAGCTGCACGCGGCAATTGTGAGAGTGCTGCAAGCGGCCGTGAACTTGGGTGGCAGCACCTTGCGTGATTTTTCAAGTGCAGCGGGTGAGGGCGGATATTTTCAGCTGCAAGCCAATGTGTATGGCCGAGAGGGTCAAGCGTGCAGGTTGTGCGGTTCGCAAGTGAAGATGATTCGGCAAGGGCAGCGCAGCACGTTTTATTGTGCGAGCTGCCAAAATAATCTGCGAACGACGGATGCAATCGAACTACAGAATCAGACACTCTTCAATTGCACGGTGGCTTCCACTTCCACCAACACCTCATCCGAAGGCAGCATGCGCGAAACTTGCACCACTGTGCTCACCACGCCTTCTGGGCAAAACAAAATGCGCACGCGGTTGTAAGCCGGGTAATGCCGCAAAATCGCGGGAAAATACTGCACCAGCTTGAACGCAATCGCTCATTTCCGCACC
>JAAUOI010000177.1 GCA_012036375.1 Allobrachymonas sp.
CAAGCCTGCCGGCTGGCTCGCGGCAGTGCTTCATTGCGGTCGGCGCGACGACGCTGGATGAATACCGTAAATACATCGAGAAAGACGCTGCGCTTGAGCGCCGCTTTCAGAAAATCCTCGTGGGTGAACCGAGCGTGGAAGCGACGATTGCGATTCTTCGCGGCTTGCAAGAAAAATACGAGGTTCACCATGGCGTCGAAATCACCGATCCAGCCATTGTGGCCGCTGCGGAGCTTTCGCAGCGCTACATCACGGATCGCTTTTTGCCCGATAAAGCCATTGATTTGATTGACGAGGCCGCTGCCAAAATCAAAATCGAAATTGATTCCAAACCTGAGGTCATCGACAAGCTCGATCGCCGCTTAATCCAGTTGCAAATTGAGCGTGAGGCGGTGCGCCGCGAGAAAGACGATGCCTCGCAAAAACGCTTCGATTTGATTGAAGAAGAAATCACCAAGCTCAAAAAAGAAGCGGCTGATTTAGAAGAGCTTTGGCGAGCTGAAAAAGCGCAAGCTCAGGGCAGTGCGCATATCAAAGAAGAGATCGACAAGCTGCGCTTTCAAATTGAAGAGCTGACGCGCAAAGGCGATTTCAATGCGGTGGCCGAGCTGCAATATGGCAAGCTGCCTGAGCTGGAAAAGCAGCACAAGGATGCGCAGGCCAAGGAAGCCAAGAAGGGTAAGACTGATGCGCCCAAACTCTTGCGCACGCAAGTGGGCGCAGAAGAAATTGCAGAAGTCGTCGCGCGAGCCACCGGCATCCCCGTCTCTAAACTCATGCAAGGCGAGCGCGACAAGCTGTTGCAGATGGAAGCCAAGCTGCATGAGCGTGTGGTGGGGCAAGATGAAGGCATCACGGCCGTGGCCAATGCGATTCGTCGTTCACGCGCGGGATTGTCTGACCCGAATCGCCCCACGGGCAGTTTCCTCTTTCTCGGCCCCACGGGTGTGGGCAAAACTGAGCTGTGCAAAGCGCTGGCAGGATTTTTGTTTGACAGCGAAGAGCACCTCATTCGCATCGACATGAGCGAGTTCATGGAAAAGCACAGCGTGGCTCGCATGATCGGCGCACCGCCGGGTTACGTGGGCTATGACGAAGGTGGTTATTTGACGGAAGCCGTGCGCCGCAAACCGTATTCCGTGGTGCTGCTCGATGAGGTGGAAAAAGCGCATCCCGATGTGTTCAACATCTTGCTGCAAGTGCTGGATGATGGGCGATTAACCGATGGCCAAGGCCGCACGGTAGATTTCAAAAATACTGTGATCGTGATGACCAGCAATATTGGCTCGCCGCTCATCCAGCAGATGGCTGGTAAGCCGCATGACGAGATCAAAGATGCTGTATGGGATGAGCTAAAAAATCACTTCCGTCCCGAATTCTTGAACCGCATTGACGAGACGGTGGTCTTCCACGGCTTGGATGCCAAGCACATTGAAGGCATCGCCAAAATTCAGCTTGCCACGCTGATTGCGCGTTTGAAAAAGATGGATCTCAACTTGGAAGTGTCCGCCACGGCGCTGGCTGAACTCGCCAAAGTCGGCTTCGATCCTGTATTTGGTGCAAGGCCGCTCAAGCGTGCGATTCAGCAGCGGATTGAAAACCCGCTGTCCAAACTTGATCTTACAAGGCAAGTTTGCGCCTAAGAGCTTGATCGCTGTAAATGTCGATCCGATTCGCTCACCGGGGGTATTTGATTTTTATAATCAGGCATGAACATCGAAAAAAACGCCGCCGTCACCATTCAATATACCGTCAGCGAGCCATCTGGCCGTTTGTTGGAGCAAAGCAGCAAGCCAACAGCTTACTTGCATGGCGGCTATGGCAACACCTTCGACAAAATTGAGCAAGCGCTGCAAGGCCAGACTTCTGGCTTTGCGACCAGACTTACCTTGACACCTGAAGAGGCGTTTGGCCTTCGCGATGAAGGTTTGGCGCAGAGCATCCCGAAGTCTGAATTTCCACCGGGTGTGAAAGTCGGCGGACAGCTTCGCGGGCGCACGCAAGATGGGCGCGAGGCTGTATTCAATGTGCTCAAAATCAAAGGTCAAGAAGTGATGCTAGATGGCAATCACCCGCATGCAGGCAAGACCCTAACTTTTGCGATCAAGGTGATCAGCGTGCGGGCAGCGACGCAGGAAGAGATTGCCCACGGCCATGTGCATGGTGAGCATGGGCATCAACATGGAGCTTGATTTTTAAGCGAAATTGGCCTCTGGCCGGCGTAAAATATGCGCGAAGTGCTATTATTTTTGTAGTGCTTGGCAAGCGAGTGTAGATGTGTTTATGGCAGGCATGCACCGGTGCAGCGGTCATTGCCGCTCATGTCTTGTCTGGTGCAGATCTGTGCAAAACCACGAGTTGCAAACATCTGCTGAACGCGTTGGGCTTGGTCGTGCCCATGCTCGATCAGCAGCCAAGCGCCAGCGTGCAGATGCTCGGGTGCATGCGAGATGATGCTGTGTATGGCATCCAGCCCGTCCGCACCACTTGTCAAAGCCAGCGAAGGCTCATGAGCCAAAGCTGCAAGGTGTGCATCTGTGTCAGCGATATAGGGCGGGTTGCTCAAGATCAAATCGAAGCGATGGCTGCCAAGTGCTGCAAACCAATTGGCCTGCATTGCATCAGCTTGAATCCATTGAACGGATAACTGTAGGCGCACGGCATTGGTCTGCGCCACAACTAGCGCATCTGCGCTCGCATCAGTAGCGCTCATGCGAATCTGGGGGCGCTGCGATGCGACGGCCAAGGCGATTGCGCCGCTGCCGGTGCCCAAGTCGAGCACATGCCACGGCGTGGCCGCAGGGATGATGTCTAAAGCCCAATCAACCAAAGTCTCGGTGTCGTCACGCGGATCGAGCACGCGCCAATCGACATTCAGGCGTAGCCCGTAAAACTCTTTGCAGCCAATGATGTACGCCACTGGCTCTCCGCCCATGCGGCGCGCGAAAAACTGGCGAGCGGCTTCGCGCGACTGCGTATCCAAGATGTCGTCCGCGTGCGCCAGCAACCAAGCGCGATCAATCGGGTCATGGCCGCAAGCGTGCAGCAGTAGCATCTGTGCGTCCAGCCGAGCCATGCCCAGACCTTGAGCTTCTTGCAACAAAGAGATGAGGGTGATGGCAGAAGCGGCATCGTGCATGCGCGAATTGTGCCAGTGGCCGGTAGAGATGCCGTATCCTTGCCAAATGAATTCGAGTGATTCGATCCATTCTTCGGATGTATTGCATATTCTCATGGTTTGCATGGGCAACATTTGCCGCAGCCCGTCAGCCGAGGGCGTGCTGCGCGCAAAAATCGCGCAAGCGGGTTTGAGCGATTGGGTGAAGATCGATTCCGCCGGAACGCACAATTACCACCCCGGTAGCCCGCCCGATGAGCGCAGTCAAGCGCATGCCTTGATGCGCGGTTATGACTTGTCTGCCTTGCGTGCTCGACAGGTGCGGGCGGCGGATTTCGAGCGCTTCGATCTGATTTTTGCGATGGATTGGGACAATTTGGCTTTGCTGCAGGCCGATTGTCCGCGGCAGCATCAATACAAGTTGCATCTGTTCATGCGGCATGCTGATCCAGTCTCAGGCTTAGGCCAAGTCGTGCCAGATCCTTACTACGGCGGCGCGAGCGGGTTTGAGCAGGTGCTGGACTTGCTGGAGGCCGCGAGTGACGGCTTGGTCACGAAATTACGTCATCGACAGGAAAACTACCGTTCGTCCGATAAATAAGGTTTTTTTAATTGAATCAACCGAATTGTCTTGGACAAAGACCATAAAGAGCGTATAGTTATACCTGAGCGAAATCGTGGGACATCTGCTATACTTGAGTAAATTGCTCAAGATTAAAGCTCAGTTGTGAAGTGTCAAAGTGACAGCAACTGCAAGCCAACCTAACAATCCACGAATCGACGAGAGGAAGCTTGCCAGCAGTAGGGCAAGCCACAGCGGGCGGAGACGTGGTCTTGAAAGCAAATGATTGAATTCAAGACCGTTTGATATGACTCAAGCATGAAGGAGCTGAACATGCGTCTCACTACCAAAGGCCGTTTTGCGGTCACTGCCATGATCGATTTAGCCCTGCGCCAAAATGCAGGCCCAGTCACGCTAGCTGCCATCAGCCAGCGCCAACACATTTCCTTGTCGTATCTGGAGCAATTGTTCGGCAAGCTACGCCGCAACGGCTTGGTGGAATCCACTCGAGGTCCTGGCGGCGGCTACACATTGGGCAAAGAGGCCACAGAAGTCTCGATTGCGGAAATTATTTTGTCGGTCGATGAGCCGATGGATGCCACGCACTGCGGCGGCAAAGAAAATTGCAATGGCGAAGCCGGCCGCTGCATGACACATGATTTGTGGAGCAAGCTCAACGCCCGCATGAGCGAATTTCTCGGCTCCGTCACGCTGCAAGACATGGTGGAAGAGCAACTGGCCAAAGGCATGCAAGTCGAAGCTAAGCCCATGCTCAAGAAAGCGATTGCACCGATGCAGATTAAACCGATTCGCGTGAACGCGCCGAATTCTGTGTTTGCACTAGGCGCAGCCTTCGCAAAATGACGGCGCAGTCTTTGCAAAATAACGCCCTGTAATTTTGAAGTTTTTCTAGCGACAGCCACCCATGGAAGCCACGCCTCATTTCCCCATTTATTTGGATTACTCCGCCACCAACCCGTGTGACCCACGAGTGGTGGATGCGATGATTCCTTGGTTGCGCGAGCATTTCGGCAACCCCGCCTCGCGCTCACACGCTTGGGGCTGGGAGGCTGAAGCTGCGGTAGAAAAAGCGCGTGAACATATTGCGGCTCTGATCGGCGCTGATCCGCGTGAAATCGTCTGGACTTCTGGCGCAACCGAGTCGAACAACCTCGCCTTGAAGGGCGCAGCAGGCTTTTATAAAACCAAAGGCAAGCATTTGATCACCGTGAAACGGAGCACAAAGCCGTGCTCGACACGATGCGTGAGCTGGAGCGCCAGGGCTTTGAAGTGACTTACATGGATGTGCAGGCTGATGGCTTGCTCGATCTCGAAGCCTTCAAAGCCGCGATTCGGCCTGACACGATTTTGGCCAGCGTCATGTTCGTGAACAACGAAATCGGCGTGATTCAAGACATTGACGCGATTGGCAAAATCTGCCGTGAAAAGGGCGTGATTTTCCATGTGGACGCGGCGCAAGCGACTGGCCGCGTCGAGGTCGATTTGGCGAAACTGCCCGTCGATTTGATGAGCCTCACGTCTCACAAAACCTATGGCCCCAAAGGCATCGGCGCTCTTTACGTGCGCCGCAAGCCACGCATTCGTATTGAGGCGCAAATGCACGGTGGTGGCCATGAGCGCGGCATGCGCTCAGGCACGTTACCAACGCACCAATGTGTGGGCATGGGGGAGGCGTACCGCATTGCCAAAGAAGAAATGGTTGAAGAAAACAAGCGCATCACCGCTTTGCAGCAGCGCTTGATGAATGGCCTCAAAGGCATTGAGCAAGTGTTCATCAACGGTCATGAAACCAAGCGTGTGCCGCACAACATCAACATGAGCTTTAACTATGTAGAAGGCGAAAGCCTGATCATGGGTATCAAAGGCGTGGCCGTGTCTTCTGGCTCGGCTTGTACATCGGCTTCGCTGGAGCCCAGCTACGTGCTCCGTGCGCTTGGCCGCAGCGATGAGTTGGCACACAGCAGCTTGCGCATGACGATTGGTCGCTGGACGACTGAAGAAGAAATTGATTTTGCGATTTCCACGATCAAGCACAACGTCGCGAAATTGCGCGATTTGAGCCCGCTGTGGGATATGTACAAAGAAGGGATCGACCTTTCTACGATCCAGTGGACAGCACACTAAGTATTGGAGAATTCATCATGGCTTATTCTGAAAAAGTAGTCGATCACTACGAAAACCCCCGCAACGTCGGTTCGTTCGACAAAGGCGATGATTCGGTTGGCACGGGCATGGTCGGCGCACCGGCTTGCGGCGATGTGATGAAGCTGCAAATCAAGGTCAACCCGCAAACTGGCGTGATCGAAGATGCGCGTTTCAAAACCTATGGCTGCGGCTCGGCGATCGCTTCGAGCTCGCTCGTCACCGAATGGGTCAAAGGCAAAACGCTTGACGAAGCAGGCGCTTTGAAAAACAGCGTCATCGCCGAAGAGCTGGCCTTGCCGCCCGTGAAAATTCACTGCTCCATCCTCGCCGAAGACGCGATCAAAGCGGCGATCAGCGATTACAAGCAAAAGCATGGCGCGGCAGTAGCTGCTTGATGACGAAATGACTTTGCCGCTAGCGCGGCTTCAATGACGGAATGACTGAAGTCATCGCGGCGCAGCCGCATCATTGAAATTGCGTCGCAATCAAGTCATTGATCACAGCGAAATCATCTCCATTTGCATATCATGTCAGTTAGCCTCACCCCCGCCGCCGCCAAACACGTCACCAAATACCTCGCCAAGCGAGGCAAAGGCGTCGGCGTGCGCCTCGGCGTGAAGACGACG
>JAAUOI010000178.1 GCA_012036375.1 Allobrachymonas sp.
AAGGGCAAAAGCACCCCCCTGCGTTGTTGCGCACTTCAATCGTGTACTTCACGTTATCGCCGATCTCTGCTGTGCTCTTGTTTGCAAGCTTACTGATACTGAGACCAGAAGCTGTGCTCGAATCAAGCGGGATATGGTTGTGGATCACGTCCGGTGAAGTGCCCGGGGTCAGTGTGAATGAAAGATAGTAGGTTGTTGGATTGCCTGCCAATGGCGGTGTGGACTGCGCTTGCACTGGGCAAGTTTGTCCCGCCACTTGGCCTGGGCAAAGCGCTGCACCGCCTGGAACGACAGGCCCGGGCGACGGCGGTATGTTAGTGGACAGTGTGTTGTATCCAGCAGGCGCGGTGGTGACTTGCAATCGATATTCCCCCGCTGGAGCTCCGGGCTGAAGAATGAATTGATACAAGCCACTAGGTCCAGTAACGACTGAATTGGAGCCACCCACGAGATCGCCATTGGGCACGGGCGTTGCTACGCCGCCAACGACACGAACCAGTTGTACAGTCGCGCCAGCAATCGGTTGCCGGGTAGATGAATCGTAGACAACACCACTGGGGTCAAGCGGTAAATCTTGCAGCGTTGTTTCTTGGGCCGGCAAAACGCGCACGTTTGTCAAAGCATCTCGCGCGAGCGTTGGCGTGCCGTTGATCGCTGTGTTGGCGTTGTTGCCACGCGGTACGCCGAGTATGGCGTCGCCGTTTTCATTAAAGAACACGACTTCATAACTCAAACCAGCATTAGTAGGCGGCAAGCCTGACACCGTGTAAAGACCATTCGCATCCGTTGTGGGACGATTGTTAGGGTTGGTTATTTCACTCAAACGGCGATCTGGTCCAGCGGGCAATACTGGGTTAATCGCAAAAACAGCCACTCTGAAGCCTTGCAAGCCTTGTTCGCCCGGATTGAACTGGCGATCACCATTGGTCTCGTTCCAAACGCGGCCAGAAATTGAGCCGGCCAAGGTAAAGGGAACGCCAGTGGGTGCGCCAACAACTGTGTTTTGGTTAGGTATTGCTGAAGTAGGCACAACAACTGAACTATCTGGCCTACAAGCCACCGCCTGTGGGCAAACTGGTGTCGTGTTGTCAACTGCACTCGTTGGCACGGTGATGCCGCCTGGGCCACCCAGCTCTGCTGCGGACAACACGGCTTGGTTGGTCAATTGCGGGCCTGTTGCTGTTGCACGCACCACACTTTCTAAAACAATCGTGAGCTTTTCGCCTGGAGCTAGTGTTCCTGGGTTGATCAACTGAGTGTTGATGCCCTCGCCTGTATAAGAAGGGTTGGCCGTAAAGCTAGCGGGGCTCACGGAGACGATGACAGGATTGCGCAACTGTGGATTGAGCACGTCCGTAACGCGAACATCAGTGGCCGTTTGTGACGTGGTGTTTTTATAAATGATAGTCCAACGAATTGTTGCACCGGGGATTGCTGCCCCGCCTGGCGTGCCGATCAATTCAGCATATTTCACGCCAGCGATCACAGGCGGCGGCACCAGCGTGACCGGCGTGGGAGCAGGCGTATCCAGACCTGAGGAGGGCGGAATCGGTGCGCCATCGGTGGAGCGATCCTTGGCCACCACTTGCTGGCCTGCACCCGGGTTGGGCTCAGTCCAGTTGCCAGTGGCTGGGTCAATCGTGCCGCCCGGATTGGCCGCTGCACCCGGGGTCAGTGCACTGGCGTAGACCGTGTTGTTCTGCGACGCTTGTGGGATGGCAGCGACGCTGGGGTAGGCGACCGTGGCGGTGAAGCGGAAGGTACAACCTTGGCCGACGCTCCAGTCGTCTGTGCCGGCGAGCAAGCGGATGTCGCTGGTGCCGTTGAAGGCGGCGTTGACGCTGCACGCAGCGCCTGCAATCGGTGTGCCTGCGAGTGCTGGCGTGACGGTGACGACAGGAGCACCGGCGTTGTAGGTGGCCGCTAAGCTGTCGACCGCTTGGACTTGGTTGAGGATGGCAGCGCTGGTGTTGCCTACCGCTTGTACGGTGACTTCATAGGGCACGAGGAAGGTGGACAGGCCGGTGCGTGTGACGGGGCCAGCAACTTTCTTGACGGTCTCCAGCGTGGCAAACGGTGCATTGGTGGAGCTGCCAGGCGCTTGCTTGGGAGTAGTGGGCACAGCAGGGAAGACAGGGGGCGTTGCACCATACGTTGGCACGCCGGGCACGACGGCCTCGGAGGTGTCTTTGTTGATCAGGTTGGGGCTGTCGCCGGTCTTGGTGCCGGTGGCCGGATCGAAGGTGGCACCTTCGTTGGGGGCGCTGGCGCTTTGGCCAAAGACGCGGTTTTGTGCAACGGTGCTGGCGTTGGGCACGGTGCCGGCGCTGTAGTCGACCTCAACGACGAAGCTGACGTTACAGGCTGCGCCGGGTGGCAGGCTCATGTCGGAGGCTTTGTTGCTGGCATCGGTGCTGAGTCTGAACAGGTTGTAGTTCTTGACATCGGAGGCGCTGTTGAAGCCCGCTCCGCCGTCAAAGGCGCTGTTGAGGTTGCTCACGCATTGCGTGGCGCCTGCCACGTTGGCTGCGCTGACGCTGGTGACTTGGAAGGTGGCCGGTGCGGGGAAGGTGAACTTGAGGTTCTCACCGGCTTGCACGTTGGTGGCGGCAATAGCGCCTGTGTTGGCGACCGTGACGGCGTAGGCCACGCGGAAGCGTTTGCCCGAGGTGTCGATTTGCACGGGAATGGAGGCGCTCTTTAAGACATCGAGCAACTGGGAGACGAAGCTGACCGGGGTGGGATCAGGCACGTCTGAGCCGGGGGTGCCGGGCACGCCGGGCGCAGGTGGCGGTACGCCGGGGGCGCCTTGCGGGGTGACGGGTCTGTCCGTAGATTCATCAACCGTGACGGCATTGGTGGGGCTGCTCACGGGGGTGCTGGGGTTATTGGGCACGGTGTGGCCAGGGTTGGCCGGTGTGCTGCTGCCCGAGGCGTAGACGGTGTTCTTCTGGGCAGAAGTGGGGATGTCGGTGACCGCAGGGTAGGCGATGGTGGCGGTGAAGGCGAAGTCGCAGCGCTGGCCTTGGCTCAAGCTGTTGCTGCCTGAGAGCAAGGCGTTGTTGCCGATGCCGTTGAAGCTGGCCGCCGGCGGCTGCAGGTGGCGCCGTTTTGCGCTGTGATGGTGACGGGGGTGACGGTGACCACCGCTGGCGCTGGGAAGGTGCGCTGCAAATTCTCGATGGCCTGAACGTTGGGCACGGTGGTCGGGCCGTTGTTGCCTACGCTGATGCCAAAGGGCACAGCAAAGGTGCTCGGGCCTGTTTGCAATGGCACGCCTGCATTCTTACGTACATCAATCACGGGCAAGGCGGTGATGGTCAAGGGCTTGATGGCGGTGTCGCAGGCCGGTGGGGTTTGCGCGGGGACGGCACAAATTTGGTAGGTGAGGGTGTAGCTGCCCGCTGGGGTGCTGGCCGGTACAACAATATTGCCGTTGCTGTCGACCGTCGTGCCCGCTGGCGCACCACTCAATACCGTGACAGCCACGTTGGCCGCCGTGGCCGGCACTGTGCCGACCGTGTCGTTGCCCAAGACATTGAGCGTGACGGCTTGACCTTGCGGGGCGCTTTGCGGAGCATCGTCGATGGCATCGATGACCGTAAAGGTTTTGGAGGCCGTGTTATTGCTCGGGTTAGGGTCTGGACTGCTGCTGCCCGCGGTAACTGTGAACGAGCCGCTGGTCAGAGGAATATCCGTACCACCCTGGGCACCCGGGATTTGGATGGTTACCGGACAAGAAATAGAGTTATTGCCTGCGCTTGCTCGGATTGCATCCAGTGGCAAAGGCGGCGCGCAAATACCTACTGTAACGATAGCGCCAGGGATATTCGATGTGATGTTACAAGTGGGTTGCGATGCCCCCGATGGGCCATTGTTAACACACACGGCATTGGTCGAAATCGTACTGCCCGGCGCGACTACAGCAGGCAGGATGGGTGTCAAGGCCTGCATATCGGCGCGGTCATCGACGCAATTGGCACCGTCGCTGGCTGCGACTGAGCTAGGCAAGGTTAGGCCGACCGTTGTTAAAGCGGCTGCGGCAGTGCTGACAGGCCCTGTGGCGAAAGCCGTACCAAAACTAAAGTTGACTTTTGAGAGATTTCCTGAGCCATTTGCAAAACAAAAAGGTCTCCTGCGTCATTCAAGAACGCTGAGCCCACGCCGCCCACGTCCGGAATGGTGCGCTCTGTGGCAATGGCCTGCGAGCCCGTCAGGCGAAATTGGATCAGTCGAGTTCCTGTGGCAGCATAGAGATTGCCATCAGGCGCAAATGAAACATCGCCGGGATTGACAACTGGCACATTCAATGTGTAAACCTGCGCCACTTGAATGTTGCCGCTGCCATCCGGCACTAAATTGTCGATTCTGTAGATGGCCTGTGGCACGACACCAGCCGAGCCTTGACCAATAATGTAGTAACGACCTTGCGTGTCAAACACACCGGCCGTTGGCACGAAATTGTTGGGGATTGCAGGCGATTGACCCGCTGTGGTGACGACCGTTCCGACCAATTGAACGCCGCCCTGACCGACGCGATAGATCTTGGGTTGCTGCGTGGATTGTTGCAGCGCATACATATACCCGTCTTGACGACGGAAGCCAATTGCGTTGAGATCCAGCGGGATCAAATTACTGCCAAAGACACCTTGTGCAGCGCCCCCCGTGCTCAATGCCGAAGCTGGAAAGCGCAAGAGCGATGTTGAGCCACCGCCAGCGCGCGTTTGATAGAAATTAGCATCACAGGCAAATGGTGAGCCGAGCATTGGTTGAAGAGGGCACCTGCGCAGAGGTGGTTGCCGTGTAGGCCAGCAGGACAAATGCTAAACCCGTACCTAGTAATGAATGCAAGCAAAGTTTGCTCATCATGCGACTCATTTTCTGCACAACCGTGTCTTTCAATGAACGCTTGTTTGCAGCTAACGCGCTGACCATTTGCCGCAGCCCCAAACTTTTGATTTGCGGCTCATACTTGAATTTATCCATCTGTGGCCTCGTCGAGTCTCGCGCTATGAGACATATGAATGTTTAACTTTGTACGAGATTGTTCACGAAAACAAGCTTTTGCGCCACCATAACTTAATACTTTTGGAGTAATTGAATGGCTTGGTTATTATTTGCAGCTTCAATGTCGTGACCGCACAACAAGTGGGCATGGCTAGCGGCGCAAAAATTTATGGCAGCATCGTTTACATAATGTAAGCAGCGCCTGAACTAGCCGCGCAGCTTCTCTATTAAGCCATTGAGCTCATCCAGCGAAGCAAATTGAATCGCGAGTTCGCCTTGGTCTTCCAGCTTGCCATGGCGTTTGACGCGCTTTTTCACGCGGACTTCGACTTGGGCGGTCAGCAAATCAGACAGCTCTTCCTCGACGCGCTTAATATCACGCGACTTTTCTTTTCCGGGCTTTTGCGGCGTGAGATTGAATTCAGCACTGAGCTTTTTGACGAGGCTCTCCGCTTCGCGCACCGACATTTTTTTTGCTGAAATTTGGCTGGCGGCGGTGATCTGGCTGGCGCGATCAAGGGCGAGCAGGGCGCGGGCATGGCCCATGTCGAGGTCGCCGGCCATGAGCATGGTTTGCACGGGATCGGCCAAATTGAGGAGGCGAAGCAGATTGGAGGCGGCGCTGCGGCTGCGGCCTACGGCTTGTGCGGCGGCTTCGTGAGTGTGTCCAAACTCTTTGATCAGGCGTTGTAGGCCTTGGGCTTCTTCCAAGGGATTGAGGTCTTCTCGCTGGATATTCTCGATCAGCGCCATGGCGGCGGCGGCTTCATCCGCCACTTCGCGCACGAGCACGGGAACGCTGTCTAAGCCGGCTAGTTTGGCGGCGCGGCTGCGGCGTTCACCGGCGATGATTTCGTATCTCTCCGGCTGCGATGGATCCGATCGGACGATAATCGGCTGCACCATACCGTGTGTTCGTATCGATTGCGCAAGGTTTTCCAGCAGCTCGGGCATGAATTCCCGGCGCGGGTTGCGCGGATTGCGGGAAATCAACTCGATAGGAACCCGCCTGTCAACGTTGGCCGCCGGGGCCTGTGTGACCGCTGGGGCGTCCATGTCGCCGATCAGCTGAGCAAGCACTGGGCGGGGGCTGCGCAAGCGCACCTGGCTTTGAACGGCGGGTGTAAACTTGGAGGGGCCGATGTCAGAGCGGGTGGTAAAGCCCTGGGCGCCAGGCCCAGGCCCGGGATGTAGTTGGGGTCTGGGCGGATGGCATTCCAGACCTCCACCCTGGACTGCTGCTGCTGCCTGTGCGACGCCAGCGACATGGTTGAAAACCGATATATGGGGCGGTGTGGGGTTGATCAGCCGGAGCTGGGTCCTCTACAGGACAGCAGGCTGTCAATGCTCTGCTGTTGCGGTGTGCTCACATTTGCCCTTGCATGCGGACTACACACAGGTTATGCGCACAGGAGAAGCGGGTAAAGAATTGAAAATTCTTAATACGGGGGGCTATAGTACC